>QBMN01000230.1 GCA_003241845.1 Shackletoniella antarctica
GCCAAAAACAAGCCATCCTCCTCTTCTACCTCGGGGCCACCTGCCGCCGCCAGGCCGTGCTGCAGCGGGTGGTCTATGATCTCCTGCTGCACAAAGCTGAGAACTACTTTGTCGCCTGTCTGCGCATCTTTCGCGACCTGCAGCAGCCCGACCTGGTGGGCAAATTTATCCACGCCCTGGCGGAGGTACAGCAAAAGCTCGGCGACTGGCCCGCCCTGGCCCGCACTGCCCAGCAGGGGCTGACCCTGCACCGCCAAGACCCCCCTCGCCTGGCCCGCGACCACGGCTATCTGGCCGAGGTGGCCCTGTCCGAGGGCGATGTGGCCACGGCCCAAACCCAGGCCGAGCGGGCGCTAGAAATTTTGGCGATCGCCGGGGCCTTGACCACCAAACCCTCCCCAGACCAAGATTTGGAGCCACCAAAGCCAGAGCCAGCTCTACAGCCAGAACTCGGCATCGCCCACCAGTTTCAGCGGGGCTGGTACCTCTACCTGCTGGGCCGAGTAAACATTGCCCAGGGCCAGCCCGAGGCCGCCATTGCAATGCTCGAACTGGCCCGCGCCAACACCGCCCCCAAGTCTGACCTGCCCCTCTGCCTCAGCATTCTGCAAACCCTGCAAAAGCAGTACTACCAGCAAAAAGACTACCGCGCCGCCTACGGAGTCAAGCTGCACCAGCGCCGAGTTGAAACCCGCTTTAGGCTGCGGGCCTTTATCGGGGCGGGCGAAATTCAGCCCCAGGAGCGGCCCCAGGCCAGCGATCGCTCGGCCCAGACGCTGCTGTCCACCGAGATTCAGGCTTCGGGTCGCCAGGGCGATGTCGAAGCCCTCACCTACCGCCTAGAGCAGGCTCGCTACCCGCTGGTGGTGATCCACGGGCCGTCGGGGGTGGGCAAAAGCTCGATTCTCTACGCCGGGCTGGTGCCCGCCCTGGCCAAGTCCTTTCCCGAGGGGCGAGCCAGCCTGGCGGTGCTGGTCAGGGGCTACCGCGACTGGCCCGACGAGGTCAACCAGGCCCTAGCCTACGCCCTACAGCAGCAGGGCAGCGACGAGGGCATCCCCCCGGCGGCCCCCATTGACCAAGCCGCGCTGATCGACCGGCTCAAAACCCTCACCGAGCAGAGCTATCGACAGATTGTGCTGATCTTCGATCAGTTTGAAGAATTTTTTGTCGAAGCCGCCGAGCTGCCCCAGCGGCGCGACTTCTACACCTTTTTGATCGACTGCCTCAACATTCCCTACCTCAAGGTGGTGCTGGCCCTGCGGGAAGACTACCTGCACTACCTGCTAGAGCTAGAGCGGGGCTTTGACCTCGACATTCTCAACAACGACATTCTCAGCCGCGACTACCGCTTTTACCTGGGCAACTTTAAGGCCACCGATGCCAAATTTTTGATTCGTCGCCTCACCGACGACGCCCACTTCTACCTCGAAACCACCCTGATCGACTGCCTGGTGGCCGACCTGTCGACGGCCATTGGCGAGGTGCGCCCGATCGAGCTTCAGGTGGTGGGGGCACAGCTCCAGCGGCAAAACATTACCACCCTGGCGAAATATTTAGAGCTGGGCGACCACCCCAAAGAGACCCTGGTGCAGAACTTTCTGAGCACCGTGGTACAAGACTGCGGCGCTGAGAACGCCTATCTGGCCCGCCTAGTGCTCTATCTGCTCACCGACGTCGACCGCGAAAATCGCGCCTATCGTCCCCAAAAGAGCCGTGAAGATCTCGAAGAAGAGCTAGACCTGCGCGGCGCTGAGTACGAGACCGAGCAGCTTGACCTGGTGCTGGAGATTCTGGTCGGCTCAGGGCTGGTGTTTTTGCTGCCCGACATTCCGATTGATCGCTACCAGCTGGTGCACGACTACTTGGTGAGCTACGCTCGGCGAGAGACGCCCGCGCATCTGCTGAAGCACCTGAACCGAAGGCAGGGGGGATAGGAGTGAGGATAGGGTTTGCTACTACCCCTGTTAAGGTGGCGCAGGTCTGAGGGTAGGATCACTAGGTTTGGCCGCTGGAGCCAAGGACTGAAAGTCCAGGGCTCAAAGCAAAAATCCTCTGAAGAGGATTAAGCGCCGAGTGCCCCAGTCTGCTTTAGCAGACTTTTGCTATGAGCCAGGGAGTTTACTCCCTGGTGGTCGTGGCCGAAGTCCTTGACAGGAAATAGGGTCTGCAACCCAAAGCCCTACCAGCGGTCTGTCTAGGCTACCGCCGCTGTGGCTAAATAACCCAGGGCTTCGAGCTTGGCGAGAATCTGGTCGACGCTTTCTTCGATGCTTTGGTGGTCGGTGTGACAGTGTACCTCGGGGTTGAGGGGGGCTTCGTAGGGGTCGTCAATGCCGGTGAACTGCTTGATCTCCCCTGCTCGGGCCTTTTTATAGAGGCCCTTGACGTCGCGATCTTCGCAGACAGCGAGGGGAGCATCGACGAATACTTCGACAAAATCGCCGATGCGATCGCGCACCGTATCCCGCGCTTCGCGGTAAGGGGAGATGGCCGACACCAGCACCATCACCCCGTTGCGGGTCAGCAGGTGCGAAACAAAGCCAATGCGGCGAATATTTTCGTCGCGGTCTGCTTTGCTAAAGCCCAGCCCCTTGGTGAGGTTGGTGCGCACAATGTCGCCGTCGAGCACCTCTAGCTGGCAGCCCCGCTGGCGTAGTTTGGCCTCTAGGGCGCTAGCAATGGTCGATTTGCCCGACCCGCTCAACCCCGTCAACCAGATTGTGACCCCGCGCTGTGCTGCTGCCATTGACCTTAGCTCCTTAACTGCTCTATGAACCTCATCCCAGTCCAGCCGTGGCGTTCTACCTGCGAGAAAACTACAGACCCTGGGCTGGACTTGATATAGCCTTAATTGCTCTATAAATTAAACCACTTACTGGTCACCCACCTTAGCCGTCAGCTTTTTCTGCCCCCGGCGACTGCCAAACAGGTGGGCGTACACGTAGGTCAGCTCGCCCCCCAAAAAGAAAATCTGGCTGGTGAGGTAAATCCACAGCATTAGCACCATCACCCCGCCCACTACCCCGTAGGAGCGAAACTGGCTGCCCAGGCTGATCACACTGTTGCTGATCAGCTGCTGCAAAATCAGCCACAGCACGGCGGTAAACAGCGCCCCCAGCCACACGTCGCGCCAGGCGACACGGGTGCTGGGCAAGCTTTTGTAGAGCACCATGACCACCACCGTCAGCGTCACAAACGAGATGCCCAAACGCAGCCACGACAACAGCTGCACCTGGTCAATCGCCAGGAATCCCATCCACTGATTGACCCCATCTAAGAGCCGAGTCGCCATGTCGATCGCAATATTTGAGAGCAGCGACAAGAAAATCAGGCTGGTGGCTCCCATGACCAGCAAAAACGCCAGAAATCGCCGCCATAGAAAGATAAACGCCACCTCGCCGAAGCCGTCAAAGCGGTGGTGTCGAGGCCTAGTGTGCCAAATTTTGTCAAATGACCGGCTGAGGGCACCAAAAAAACCGCTGGAGGTAAACAGCAAAATGCCAAAACCTACAATGCTGGCGCTGGTGCGGCCGGTGTAAAACTCGGTGAGCGTGGCCTGCACCAGCGGAAAGGCGTCGGGGGGAAGGGCTTCTTGGGCAAAGCTCAGCACGGCATCGTAGGCGGCGGTACTGGGGCCAATCAAAAAGCTCACAATGCTCAACGACACCAAGATCATGGGGAACATCGAAAAGAGGCCGTAGTAGGCCAGAGCGGCTCCCATCTCCAGGCAGTCGTCTTGCTGCCATTTGAGCAGGGTGCGGCCAATTAGCATGATCCAAGGCGATCGCCCGACTCTGTATTTAAAGAAATCGAGCATAGCCGCAAAAACCAGGGTGCTCCAGTGGTATGCCAATACCCATGCGCGCCGCCAGTGCTCAAGCCGCGCCAGTTGTCTTCTCATTCTACCGACCCTGTTTGTTCTTTAGAGGGATGCGTCAGCTATTTACAGTGGCACAAAACCCAAAAAGCAGCGCAAAGTAGAGCAAAAAATCTGAGCAAATAGCATTTGCTCAGATTTCTGCCTCACCACAGTTCAGCAACCTAGCGCGACAGTCCGCTGCGGGTGGGGTACTGGCGCAGCAGAGAGAACATGCCCTGGCCGTTGAAGCTGCGCGGGTCTAGGCGACTGCCGGAGCGATCCACCGCCTGGTGGGTGGTGATGCGGCTGTCGGGAATGGTGGTTTGGGCCAGCAGCCAGGCCAGGGAGGCGTACTGAGCCTGGGTATAGCCGCTGTGGCTGCGGCGGTTGTTGAAGCCGTCGCCGGGGGTCTCTAAAGAAACGTGGTAAGCAAAGTTATTCACCGAGGGCGAAAGGGCCGGGTTGGTGCGCACTGTTTCTGGCCCGTTGGGGCCGTTAAAGACCGAGTTGCCCGCCCCAAAGGCCCGCTTTTCGGGGGGCACAATGTAGTAGACGGTGCCGTCTCGGCCAATTAGGCTGTGGTAGCTGACCTGGTCTTGGTCGCGGGGGTGGTAGGTGCGAAACAGGTTGAGGGCGCTCTGGGCCGAGCCGACGGTTTCGTGCAGCACAGCAATGAAGTCGTTTTGCAGCACTCGCCCATTAACGTCGGTGGCGAAGCGATCGCCGTAGTTGCTGGGGTCGGCCAGGGCGGTTACCTGGCGCGGCGGGGCCGCCTGGGCCAGCAAGCTGTTAGCTCCGGCACCCGCAAAACCAGCCGCCGCAAAGCCAGGAGCCGCAGAACCAGGAGCCGCAAAACCAGGAGCCGCAAAACCAGGAGCCGCAAAATCCGTAGGGCCAGGCTGCATCGCCCTGAGGGGCTGTAGCCTGGCCCCCTCGGTGCTGTGCATGGGCGGCAGCCCCACGGCAGTGGGCTGCTGCGGCCCAGTAGCCTGCGCTGGCCACAGCCCTAGCAGCACCACTAGGAGTCCACTCAATCCTATCCAAATCCAGCGGCGGGCCACGGCACATTCCCCTTTGGCGCATTGTTCACTAATAGCCATCGCCAGAACGATTAGGACATGCCCCTTACCCTAGCGATGGTATCGCTATACTTTGTAGCGCGGAATCGGCTAAACAGTTGGTCAAGCTTCGATAAACTGACCAAAATTCCCTGCGTTAGCGGCCATTTGCTAGTTGATATACCAAATCACACAACCCTGATTTCCAAAAGCCAAACCGCAGGGGCATTGGCGCAGCCTAGCCATAAGCTTTATTGCACTCGCCCGGTTGAATCGGGGGTAGCAAGCAGGATTTAGGAGGTCTCCAGGAAAAAATACCACCAGGTAGGGGCGCAGAGCCTGCGTCCCTAGGAGGCAGCAAAATCTTTGGGTATTTTCGTTGCCAGAATTGTCCTTAGTGTTAGCAGAAAAAATCGGCGTAGGAGCTAATAGAGGCACCGGGTTCTGGCCCCTGGCCGTAGGCCCGCTGAATATTGTCGAAGGTCATGACGGCGCTGGGGGCATCGTCGGCCAGCAGGCGGCGGTTGAGCAGCAGCAGGCGATCGTAGCGGTTGAGGGCATCGCCCCACTCGTGGCTGCACACCATCAGGGTTTTGCCTTCGGCCTGTAGCTCGGCAAAGATGCCCAGCATTAGGGCTTCGGTTTTCTTGTCAATGCCGGCAAAAGGTTCGTCTAGCAGCAGTAGATCGGCCCCCTGGGCCAGGGCGCGGGCCAAAAACACCCGCTGCTGCTGGCCACCCGACAGCTCGCCAATGGGGCGATCGCCCAGGTGCAGCATATCCACCCGCTCGAGGGCGACGGTGACGCGCTGCCTGGCGCTCTGGCTGGGCTGACGAAACCACCCCGCCAGGGCCGACTGAGCCATCATGGCCACCTGCCCGGCGGTGATGGGGTAGTCCCAGTCGATGCGCGATCGCTGGGGCACATAGGCCACCGCCCGCCGCCGTCGCCGCAGCGGCACCCCCTGGAAAAGCACCTGCCCCCGACAGGGCACCAGCCCCAGGAGCGCCTGGATTAGGGTGCTTTTGCCCGCCCCGTTGGGGCCAATC
>QBMN01000231.1 GCA_003241845.1 Shackletoniella antarctica
GGGTAGGGGCCGACCCCGATACCCTGGAGCGGCTGCGAGATCAGTGCCAGGTGATCGACCAAACCACCCCGGCGGAGAATTCTCTGGCCTACCGCTGGGCCGACTCGGTGGTGGAGTGGGTGATGAACCCAGTGGCGCTGCCAGAGCCGCTGGATTGCTTTCAGACCCTGCAAACGGTCTCGCGGGGGCAGCTGCTGCGGCAGACGGCCGAATGGGTGGCCGCAGCGGTACAAACGGGCCGGGTGGCCCCCCACGAGATCGCCATCATTGGGCCGGGGCTAGATGCGATCGCCCGCTACACGCTGGCCGAGATTCTGGCCGACAAAGGGCTACCGGTGGCTTCTCTGAGCGACCAGCGGCCCGTGATTCACTCGCCCCTGGTGCGATCGCTGCTCACCCTGCTGACCTTTGTTTACCCCGGCCTGGGGCGGTTGGCCACCGCCGAAGACGTGGCCGAAATGCTGGTGGTACTGAGCCAAATTCCCCAGGCCGCAGCGGTGGGGCCGTGGTTTGAGTCGGTGCAAATTGACCCGGTGCGGGCCGAGCTGCTGGTCGATCACTGCTTTGAACCCAGCCTCGAGCAGCCCGAGCTGTTGCCCGTAGAACGTTTCGAGCGCTGGGATCGCCTGGGCTACAAAGCCACCGAAGCCTACAGCCGTCTGCGCCGGTGGATTGAGCAACAGCGGCAGCAGCGGCAGCAGCGGCTCACCCTGGGAGTGATCAGCGTGCTAGATCGGGCAATTCAGACCTTTTTTTTGGGCGGTAGCCACCTGCCCCCCGACCAGCTATCGGCCCTGCGAGAACTGATGGAAACCACCCAGCACTACTGGGCGGTGGAAGATCGGCTGCGCCAGGTAGAACCAAGGCTGGGCAGCCCCGACTCGAGGTCGCTCAAAACCTCTCTAGAGCGATTTATTCTGCTGCTGCGCCAGGGCACCGTCACCGCCAACCCCTACCCCGTAGATCCGGGGCGGGCGGTAATCATCGCCACGGTGTACCAGTACCGTTTACAGCGATTGCGCCACCGCTGGCACCTGTGGATTGATGCAGGATCGCCCCTCTGGCTGGCCGACACCAAGAATTTGCTGTTTGGCTATCCGCTATTTTTGGGGTCTTATCAGGGCCGCCCCTGGAGCACTGCGGATCTGGACGAAATTCATCGCGATCGCCCCGAGCGCATTTTGCGCGACCTGCTGGGCCGGGTGAGCGATCGCGTCGTGCTGTGCCACAGTGAGCTTGCCGTCAGCGGCCAAGAGCAGGCTGGCCCCCTGCTCACCCTGGTGGTCGCCAACAGCGAATCTTAAAAACAGCGAGGGGGGTACTGTTAGGCAGCCTCTCCCTCGCTATTGTCGGCATTTATTCGGAATCTAGAATCAGAATCTAGCGGTTTAACGGTAGCGCTTCTTGCGCCGAGCTATAGCTTTGCGCTTGAGCTTTTCCTGGGGCGTCTCGAAGTGGCGACGACGCTTAACCTCTGAGAAAATCCCTGCCTTAGAGACCTGCCGCTTAAAGCGGCGTAGGGCAGATTCAATGCCTTCGTTTTCACCTACAAGGACTTGTGTCATACGAAATCGCTTCTTTACTCCTTGGGCTGAACTGGTGAACCAACAGGTCAACAGACCCGCGAAATTTTTTGCTGAATTGCCCTGGAACGGTCGAGCCACCTCCCATTGCTCCAGGCAGAGTCATTAAAGCTGCACAGCAGTCATTTTAGTAGTACCCGTCAGCATGCACGCACATACAGACAGCATAAATGGGCATAGCTGCCCATTTATGCCCACTAGAGTAGCATATAAACCCTACTAGTAAAGGGCTTGCCAGACTAGGTTTGAACTTCCCCTAGGTCAGCGGTCGGGTTGGATCAGTGCCCCTAGTCAAAACTCAGATCCGCGCTGTGGCCTAAGGCTACTGGTCTCATCGTTGCTGACCACAAACTAGCACCATTGACCCTAGAACCATTGACTCTAGAACCATTGACTCTAGAACCATTGACTACAGGGGGCTTAGGCCGTATGCGTCTTAGGTTTGACGAAGGGCAGATTGCCGATGCACAGGGCTTTCCCCAAGCGCCGTTCGCAAAAAGATTTTTCGTCGGGGGCGAGATCATCGTAGCTAATGTCTCGACGTAGGACGACGCCGTTGTGCCCGGCCAAAAACCGGGGTAGCTCGTCGTACTCAATGGTGCGTAGGGTTTGAATATCGTAGGTGGTGTAGGTCGTTAGGTCAGGATCGCTAAAGTCAACGTCAATCACCGTGAGCACCTTCCAGGGCGGTAACCGGCTGTCGATCAGCGGGCGTGGCCCAGACCCCAAAATGCCAGTGTGCAGCAGTTGTAGCTGGCCCCGATGGCCAGGATAGTATGCGTGGTGGTGGCCGCTAATGTAGGTGTGCACGTTGTAGCGCTCTAGCAGGTTCCGCAGTTGGTCGGCGTTTTCCATCACTTCGCCGGGTTCGTCGCGCCCTACCGCCACCCCATAGAGGGGGAGGTGGCTGAGCAACATCCGCGCCTTGGCCTGCTGGGCGGCCTCGCTGGCGAGGGCCTGCTCTACCCAGGCCAGCTTTTCTGCCGGAATGCGGCTCGACGAGCCATCCCAGGCCATGTAGAAGATGCCGTGTTGCTCAAAGGTGTAGTAAAAGGGAAAGTCAGTGCGATCAATAAAGGTCACCCCAGGATTGTGGGCGGGGTCTTGCCAGTAGGCGGCGGCTAGGTCGCGCTCCTGCTGGAAGAGGAAATTTTTGTTGACGTTTAGGGCGCTGGAGGCATCGTGATTGCCGACGGTGAAACCAAAGGGCACATTTTGCTGACGCAGAGGTGCCGCGACATGGTCGTCAAAGGCTTGCCACATCGCGGTAATTTGCTCGGGAGTGAGGGAAGGGCTTTGCCCGGCTATCATGTCGCCGCCGCACACCACCAGATCGGGTTGCCAAAAGGGTATCAGGGCGATCGCCCGATCAATCTCGGGGTCGTAGGTGGTTGAGCCATAGGCGCTGTTGAGATCGCTAATCACTACCAGGCGCACGTCTTTGCGGGGCGGGGTGGCCAGCCCTCCCGGCACGCTGGCCACCAGGGCCAGGGCCTCGGCAGACAGCTCTGGGGGGGGGCCTGGGTTCCCGCCTTCCCTCGCCTGGGTTGGGGCCACCTGCTCGGCGGCAACAGAGGGTGCTGAGGCACCCGGCTCAGTGAACAGGGCCTGCTGTGAGCAGGCAACGCATAGGCTGCCTATCAGACCCAGGCAAAAGCCGGTAAAGAAACGCTGAAGATCCATAACCTACTCGGGGCTGACCACAGGCCTAAACTTACCCTATCTGCCTCACCTTTGAGCAGGAAGGGTGAAGAGTTTTTCTGAGCTGGCGGGGGTTAATTTTGCCTGAGGACGAACAATGCCAGGTGAGCTAAATCGATGCCGCTAGTGGTCTGTCAACCTTCAAACTTGGGATGATGCTGGCTCACAGCGCAAACTCTGGGTGGTGCATTGCTTCGCGTTGGCGGAGCCTCGCCTTAGCGTTATGCACCCTACAGGTATCCCTAAACTTAAGCCTGACAAAGTACTAGGCTGGCGATCGCCGGGTGCGGCAGTACTGCACCAGGGCCATCAATAGAGCCGTGCCCACCGCATACTTGATGCCGTTGGGAATCCAGGTCTGGGGTGAAAAGAAACCCTCAATCAGCCCGGCGACCACCAGCATGGGAACGATGCCATACAACAGCTGAGCAGCTTGCAGGCCGTAGTGCTTGAGGGCGTCAGCGCGGCGGTAGGGGCCGGGCAGCAAAATGCCCCGCGCCAGCAGCAGCCCCGCCCCCCCGGCCATAAAAATAGCCGGTAGCTCTAGCGCCCCGTGGGGAAACACAAAGGCCCACAGGTCATAGGCCAGGTTGGCCTGGGCCACCAGCACCCCGACGCAGCCAATCATGACCCCGTTAAACACCAGCACAAAAACCGTAAACGCGCCTGGCGGGGTAATCATCGGCACCTGGGGCACGAACATGGTGATGCCCCCGATCAGCGCCCAGAGGGCCACGCCAATGTTATTGATCATGATGCCGCTGGAGGCCACCGGTTCGAGGCCCATGATAGAGACGGTCCAGAGTTCTTGGCTGGTTTTCACCGCTTCGACAAACTCCTGCCCCAGCACCAGGGTGAGAAACGCCGGGTCGCGCCAGGCAAACCACCAGCCCACCAGCCCGCCAAAGAAAAACAGGGCGGTGGCCACAACAATGTAGGCCCAGCTCTGCTGCACCGCCGCCGGAAAGCCGTAGCGACAAAATTCCCCCAGCGCCTGCCACTCTTGGCGACGGGAACCCTGGTAGATTTGGCTGTAGCTGCGGCTGGTGAGCCGCTGCAGGTCTTTAATAATGGTCTGGCTGACGCCGTGGCCCTTGGCCCTGGCCAGGTCTGCCGACACTGAGCGGTAGAGGCTGGCCAGCTGCCGCACCTGGCCCGCAGAGAGAGTCTTCAGCCCGCCTTTTTCGGCCTGGGTGAGCAGAGTTTCGAGCTGTCGCCAACTGGTTTCTCGGCGGGCCATCCAACGCTGAATATTCATGAAGTAAAGTCGGGAAAGCGGGCATTCTACAGTGAAGTGTAGGCTAACCTCAAAATGAACGCACGCCGCATCTTATTCGGTTTTATTTCTTCTAGGAGGCCGCGCTGATGAACCTATCTGAACCCCAGGGCGCTCAGCTTGGCCCCCTTAACCCCGGCGATGTTGTCAGCGCTGCCCTGCGGCTTTACAAAGATCGCTTTAAGACGTTTATGCAGCTGGCGGTGCTGGCAACCCTTTGGTTTGTGGGTGGCATCGTGGGGATGGTTTTGGCGATCGCGATTCTCATCGGAGTTGGTGCGGCGGTCGGCGGTGATTTGGGCGCCATTGTGGGTGGCCTGCTGGGGACGCTGCTGGGGATGGCGCCTCTGCTCTATGGTTCTGCCAAGTACTATGCCCTCTCCAGCGTGATCGGCAGGCTCTCCTTTCAAGCGCTGATCAATCAGCCCGAAACTTCTATCGATGCTCGACGTCTGGTGGCCCCTCGCCTAGGGCAGTTTTTGGGTTTGGGCTTTTTGCTGCTGCTGGCCTACATGGGGGCTTATCTGGTGAGCGCGATCGCCGCTCTAGTTGCCGGTGGGGGGGTTGGGTTTCTGACGGCGGGTATTTTGTCGGCGCTGATTAACGAAACTGTCGGCGCGATCGTGGGCGCTATTTTTGGCGTGGTGCTGGGTCTGGCAATTTTGCTAATTGCGCTGATCTGGGTAGCCTCGCGGCTGTTTATCTCTGAGGTGGTGCTGGCCATTGAGCCAGGGCAAGACGCCGGCGGCAGCATGAGCCGCAGCTGGGAGCTGACCGAGACGGCTATCTGGCGAATTCAGGTGGTGTTTTTAGCCACGTTTCTAATTCAGCTGCCAATTTTGTCGGTGACTAACTACATCCCCAGCATTTTGCTAGAGCTGCTGCCCGTCGGGGAGGCTGTTTACGGCATTATTGCGGTGCTCAGCCTGGGGCTGAGCTTGCTGGGCACCATGGTGGTATTACCCCTGTGGCAGGCGGTCAAAGGGGTGCTCTACTACGACCTGCGCAGCCGCCGCGAGGGGCTAGACCTGGCCCTGCGGCAGGGTGCCGAGCCTGATGCTGATCGCTGATGGCCGTCGGAGCAAAGAGGCGGTGAGTCGGTGGGTAGCGATCCACCCACCCTGTCAAGGTGGCCAAGCTATTCCCGAAACGCCCATAGGCTAAGGAACTCTGGCCACAACCACCAGGGAATGAACGCCCTGGCTGATCACAAAAGTCTGCTCAAGCAGACTGGAGAACTCGGCTCCCAATCCTCTTCAGAGGATTTCGGCTTTGAGCCTTGGACTTGTAGTCCTTGGCTCAGCGGCCAATCTAAGCGATCGCCCCCTCAATCTGCTTCACCACCTACCCC
>QBMN01000232.1 GCA_003241845.1 Shackletoniella antarctica
GGGTGCGAGGGGGCGGGGTTCATAACTCCCAGTTCACCTGGCGCTGTCAACCAAAACCCTGATTGACCCACGATAAGTAGGTCAATCAAAGAGTGGGTTAGCGCAGGTTTTGGAAGATTTCGAGCTGGGTGGTGTCGCGCACAATCAGAAAAACGCCCAGGCCCAGCAGCAGCACTAGCCCGGTTTGCATGACGCTTTCTTGAATGCGATCGGGCAGGGGCTTACCGCCGCGCAAGGCCTCAATCAACAAGAACGCTAGCTGCCCACCATCCAGCGCAGGCAGGGGCAGAATGTTGATAATCGCCAGGTTAATGCTGATGATGGCGGCAAAGGGGAACAGCATGGCGGCGCTTGACTTGGCCAAACCAGCCCCCTGCTCTACAATTTTGACCGGCCCAGCGACCTGACTGGCCATTTCGCCAAAGTTGGTCACCAGCATGGCAAAGCCCTGCACCGTGCGCACCAAGGTGTCTTGAAACTGCTTTGCAGCCAGGGTGAAGACTTCAATCGGGTTGCTGGGGCGACGGTAGCCAAAGTCACCGTTGGGCTGAAGCTGCACGCCAATCACCGCCGAGCCATCGGGGCCAATTTCGGGGGTAACGGCGACATCTACTTCGCGATCGCCCCGCTGCACCGTCAGCTGCACCGGCTGGCCGGCACTGTCTTTGATCAGCTTAATGAAGGAGGGAATGCTCTCTTCACCTACACCCAGCGGTTCGCCATTGGCCGCCACTAGCACATCGCCGGGGCGAATGCCGGCCTGGCCTGCCGGAGAGCTTTCGGAGATCACCTGGGGCACCAGAATGCCGGGCTGGGGGTTAAAGGTTTCAGGAATACCCACGGCGGTGAACTGGGCCACAAACACCAGGTAGGCAAACACCAGGTTGGCAATTACCCCGGCGCTGATCACGATGGCGCGATCCAGAATGGGCCGATTTTTGAGCAGGTCGGGGTCGTTGGTGGGAATGTCGCTGTCGGGATCATCGTCGGGGAAGCCGACAAAGCCGCCCAGGGGAATGGCCCGCAGAGAGTACTCGGTTTCGGCCCCCTGATACTTCCACAAGATGGGGCCAAAGCCAATGGCAAAGCGGTTGACGTGGATGCCCTGGAGCCGAGCAGCGGTGAAGTGCCCGGCCTCGTGAACGGCCACCAGCAAGGCAATGACCGCGATCGCAGCTAAAACCGACATAGACAAACCCAGTAGGTTAAGAACAGTTTCCCTATTCTAGCGTTGCTTCTCCCTGGAATCGGTCGGGATCGCTCTGGCCAAACTATTCTCAGCCCTTCGGCTAGCCGTCAAGCCGGACGCCGGTGGGCGCAAATTGGGCTGTCCACACCCCAAGATCAGGATCGGGCAGGGCTAGCTTTAGCGTTGCCACCAGAGACTCTGCCTCGGCTTCAGACTCGGCCAGGGTAAACACTGAGGGGCCAGAACCCGACATCAGCGTGCCGAGGCCGCCCAGGTTCGCCATGGTATCTCGCAGGTGGGCGGTTTTGGGGTGGGCAGGCAGCACCGCTTTTTCAAAGTCGTTGTGGAGCTGCTGGCCCAGGGCGATCGCATTCCGCTGCGCCACCGCCTTCACCATTTCGCCCGATCGCACCTGAGCCTGCCGCTCTTGCCAACCTTGGGCATCGGGTAGATAGGTATCGCCATACTCAGCTCGGTAGGTCTGGTAGGCCCAGGGGGTCGAGACAAACTCCGACTCATACTTAGCGATGACCAGATGCAGTCTGTCAATGCCGGGGATTGGGTCGAGCTGTTCGCCGCGTCCGGTGGCGATCGCCGTGCCCCCCGCCACGCAAAAGGGCACGTCTGAACCCAGCTCGGCCCCCAGCTCTTGCAGCTTGCCCTGGGCCAGCCCCAAATGCCACAGCAGATCTAGCCCCACCAGCACCGCCGCCGCGTTAGACGAGCCACCCGCCAGCCCCGCCCCGACGGGAATTTGCTTTTCGATGGTGATTTCGACACCGCCCAGCTTGGCCATCACGCCGGGGAATCGCTGACTCACCAATGCCGCCGCTTTGTAGGCCAGGTTGGTTTCATCCGCAGGCACCAGGGGATGGTTGCAGCGCACGCGGATTTCATCGACGCCAATGCTGCGCACGGTGATGCGATCGCACAGACTGACACTCTGCATCACCATAATCAGCTCGTGAAAGCCGTCGGGGCGGCTGCCCACAATTTCGAGATAGAGGTTAATTTTGGCGGCGGCCAGCAGCGAGTAAAGGCGCATAGAACTTAGGGTGATTGCTTCAGGATTGTATTACTCAGCGTCACCCACTGCTCAACACTGAGGTCTTCGCCCCGTGCCGTGGGTTCAATGCCCAGCGCTGTCATCATCGCCTCCAGTTCCTCGCGATCCACCACGCCCTTGAGGTTGTTGCGCAGCATTTTGCGCTTGCTGCCAAAGCCCAGTTTCACCAGACGATCAAACCCAGCCAGGTCATCTGACCGGGCGGCGGGAGGACGCGGCGTTAGCTTCACTACCGCCGAGTCTACCTGGGGTGGCGGCTGAAAGGCGCGGGCCGGTACTGGGCACACCAGCTCGCAATCGGCCAGGTACTGTACCCGCACGGTCAACGCCCCAAAGGCTTTGCGGCCCGGTCGAGCGTAGAGCCGTTCGGCCACTTCTTTCTGCACCAGCAGCACGATCGCATCGTAGGGCTCTGGGTTTGGCGCAGCCAGGGTGCCTAGCAGCTTTTCTAAAATTGGCCCAGTGATGTAGTAGGGAATGTTGGCGACGACCTTGTTGGGCAGGCCAAAGTTAAAGTACTTGTCCTGAGAGGCGGCTGCGATATCTAACGCTAGAATATCGCTCGGCACCAGCCGAAAGTTATCGTGCTTGGCGAACTGATTGTTGAGTTTGCGAATCAGGTCGCGATCAATCTCGACGGCGATCACGGCGTTGGCCAGGGGCAGCAGCCAGCGGGTCAGCGCCCCGGTGCCGGGGCCAATCTCCAGCACCGTGTCTTGCCGGGTGACGGCGGCGGCCTCCAGCATGCGGTGGAGCACCCTCTCGTCGGTGAGCCAGTGCTGGCCAAAGCGCTTGCGGGTGGGTTGAGAAAACATTGGGTATTCTAAGGCTCTGGAAAATTAACTAGTACAGCGAGAAATAACAGACATGAATATAGACAAGCCTTGCATAGATGCCTATCTATTTGAACAGCAGTTTACGGCATTTAAATCTTTTATCAAGGAAAAATCTAAGATAGATTTTTTCTCATTCACTTCTAACCCATACGTGTACAACCAAGAAGGCTACAAGTATGAAATTCATAGACTAGCTCGCAACATATTGGCCTACGAAGCCTGGAAGGCATCTGACATCGGCACCGGAGATATATTAGACTCTGCCATCAAAGCTATTGAAATGACTGAGAATAATCTTGTTCAATGGCATGGCAAATATGGGAAAGACTCGAAACCTCACAGATCCTTGCTCGACGCAAGAGAAAAAGATGACAAAGGGCTATTGAAGTCTCTAGAAGCCTGTCTATATGGGCTTTATTGCGGGAATGAAGACAAAAATTCCTTTTCTGAGATGATTTCTCTCTTGGGAAAGAAGTACTCTTTGCTGGCGTATCTGTTTTTTCTTAAAGATTATTCAAAATATCTTCCCATAGCCCCTTCGTACTTCGATAAAGCTTTTGAAGTATTAGGCGTAAGCTTTAAGACTAGTATGAAGTGTTCGTGGGAAAACTACACTAACTACATTGATTTACTAAAAGACTTGAAGTCTTGCCTTGAAGAAAATATGTCTAATGAGGTCACTTTGCTTGACGCGCATTCATTTGCGTGGATTTTGGCTTCGCAGATGGATAACGAGGGAAAGCTTGCTGACACCTCGGAATACTTGAATCTTCCACTGACAGAGCGCAAGGCAATTGTGGATGCTCGGATTGGGCAAGGTAAGTTTCGAAACCGCCTCATTGGATATTGGTCTGCTTGTGCAGTTACAGAGTGTAAGGAAGTCACTCTGCTGCGGGCATCTCATATCAAACCCTGGTCTTCACTCAGAGAATCTCCATTAGAGAGATTAAGTCTATATAATGGATTGCTTCTTTCTCCTAATCTCGATGCATGTTTTGACTCCGGATTCATTACATTTGACGATGAAGGAAAAATAATCTTATCAAATCAACTGAATTCCGATGATGCGGCTGCTCTAGGTATTCACGATCAAATGCGACTGAGTAAAATAGAGCCTGAACACAAAAAGTATTTAGAATTTCATCGGAATAAGATCTTTAGGTAAGACTTAGCTTATTATCCGAACGGACTGTGGTCAGATGGCTCAAAATCCATTCGGATAATAATATAGGCACCTTGATTAACCGCTACTTAATAGATTGCGTGATCATGAGATCGTTGAAATCACGTTATGACCATGCGTTGATAGGCTTGTTATCATTCTGACATTACCGTTATTGCGGCTATTTGCCACATGTCTGTTGCCCTGGCCATCCCATTGAGTCAAATTGTGCTGTCTCCCGGCAGCGCTATGACCGTATCGGGGTTGAGCTGGCAGCACTACCAGCTTTTTTTAGCCGAACTGGGCGATCGCCGAGCGACCCGTCTGGCCTACACCGATGGCAGTTTGGAGATTCGGATGCCCAGCAAGCTCCACGAGATCGTCAATCGGCTGTTGAGCAAGATTATTTTTGCGCTGGCGGAAGAACTGGGGCTAGAAATTGTCGATCTGGGTTCAACCACCTGGAACCGGGAGGACTTGGACAAGGGTATCGAACCCGATATCTGCTTTTTTATTCAAAATGCCGGGCTAGTGCAGGGTTTAAACCCTGAGATTCCGCCAAATCTAACCCCAGACCTGGCGGTTGAGGTAGACATTGCCAGCGCGTCGGATCAGAAACTGTCTATCTATCAGGCGCTTGGGGTGCCGGAACTGTGGCTTTACCGCAGCGGCAAGGTCAAGATTTTAGACTTGCGCGGTGAACAGATCCGCGAATCAGATAGCAGTTTGGCCTTTTCAGCAATATCGGTGGAGCAGCTGCAAACATGGGTTGAGCTACGACAAACCGGGACTGATTTAACCGTGATCAAAGCAGTCCGGCAGTTTGTGGCCCAGGCCAATTAGCCTTCACCATCCATTACCGCCCCAGGTAGTCTAAAATGCCTCGGGCGATGCCGTCGGCAATCCGGTTGACGGCGGCGGGGTCGCGGAAGCGGGCGGCGTCTTCGGCCCCGGTGACAAATCCAGTCTCGACTAGCACCGAGGGCATGGTGGTGTAGCGCAGCACGTAGAAACGGGCGGTGCGGACGCCGCGATCTCGCATGTTGACATTGCGCAGCACCGCGTTGTGAATGCTGCGAGCCAGCCGCTCACCGCTGGAGAAGTAGTAGGTCTCCAGGCCATTCACCTCAGGGCGGCTCATGCTGATGGCGTTGGCGTGAATGCTGACGAACAGGTTGGCTCCGGCGCGGTTGGCATACTGGGCGCGGGCATCGAGATCGACAAAGACATCGCTGCTGCGGGTCATCAGCACCGTAATGCCCGCCGCCTGGAGCTGCTGCTGCACCCGGTTCGATATCGTGGTGTTGATCTGCTTTTCTTGCAGGCCGCCGATGCCGACGGCACCGGGGTCGCGGCCGCCGTGGCCGGGGTCGATCACCACCACCATCGCCCCCTGGGGAATGGGGGGCAGGAGTGGGGTAGAGGCCACCGCCGGGGCGGAGGCACTGAGGATTTTGGCGGGCAGGTTAGCGGCGACTAGGGAGCGGTAGACCTCATCGGCCCGCTGCTGCTCACGAAACAAACCGACCTGCACCACCACTTGGCCGTCTACCGTAGTGCGAAAGGCTTCGGGCTCGACATTGCGCACCTGTTGCAGGGTGTCGCCACTGGTAATGGGCACCACGACGCGGAAG
>QBMN01000233.1 GCA_003241845.1 Shackletoniella antarctica
AGTGAAGCCTATGCGGCTCTGCTCAGCGTGATTGAAACCTGTCGCCGCCGGAACCTATCCCCCTGGCCTTACTTAGCCGAGGTCATTGCGCTCAGACGCAAAGGACTACCGGCTCCTCCGGTTCCTACGCCCCTATCTCAGGCCGCTTAAGCAAGGTTGTCTGCCGGGGGGGGGAGTGAACCTTTACGATCACTATTGGCCGACATGCTGATAAATTCAGCGTCTTCAGGGTTAAATACCATGGAATCTCAAAGACCTTTGGTCACAACGTAGGCGCGGCGGGGTAGGCGCGGCGGGCGACAACCAGCGGGGGCTGTGCAGATCTACTGTAACAAAAGGCAACCCTTACCCTGCCAGTGCCTATCAGTATCCCCGATGATAGCGTAACAAACATGACTAAAAGGCTTCATCAACCGCTGGTTCAAACTCTGCTTCGTCGTCGGAGGCTGTGTCATCGACCAGGGAAGCGGTTGAGCCTTTAGGGCGGAGCTGGGGCAGCTGATCGATTTCGAAGTGCTGGTAAAACTTGTCGGTGATCTGCACTAGCGATGATCGCCCCTCGGCCTGGCGGCGCTTGCGCACAAAGCCCTGGGCCACTAGCTCGGGCACATGCTGGTAAACGCCGGAGCCGCGCAGATCGACGAGGTCGGTCTGGCTGATGGGGCCTTTGAGGGCGATCGCCGCCAGCGTCCTCAGTGCCCCTACGCCCAGGTCGATAGGAATTAATAGATCCACTAAAAACCGGTAGCGCTCCTTGAGCTGAAGGCAGTAGCCATCGACGGTTTCAACAATTTCCAGCGCACCGTCGCGGTGGGCATAGTCATTCATCAGCTCGATCAGCCCTTCTTCTACGTCTTCGCGACCGCAGCGGGCCAGCTCGGCCAGCTTGGCAATATCCAGCGGCTGCCCTTTGAGGTACAAAACTGCTTCTAGGGTGGTGGCCAAAGTGGACATAGACCATCAATACCGTAAACCACTCTTCAGCCTAGCGTCGATTGCTGGAAACGGTTGATTTGGGCAGCAGAATGCCTTAGAAAAGGAGTTCTCACCTTTGAGAGGTAGCTGATTGATGAGATCCGATCTCCCCAACTCTTTGCCATCCAAAGCCCAACCGTTACCCCCCTTACCAAGGGGGGCAGGGGGGATCGCCGAGAGAATTTCTGCCGCAAAAGGCAGCCTCAACGATGTCAGCTATAACTCAATCCAAATTGCGGCCCGTCAGCTCCACAAAGATGTCTTCGAGGTTGGAGGGGCGGGTCATCATGCCGGTTTTGTCTGGCTGCTGATCGAGGTGGGCGTTGGCCGCGTCAAGGGTAGGGAAAAATTGGTAATTCCAGCGATCACCCTGCTGGGTCATGACAATGCCCTCGCCGTGGCGCTGGCGAAAGTCTGCCAGGGTGCCCAGCTCAATCAGCTTACCCTGGTCGAGAATGCCGATGCGATCGCACAGATACTCCACCTCTTCCATGTAGTGGGTGGTGAGCAGCATGGTCATGCCCTGCTTATTTAAGTCGCGAATGATCTCCCACAGGCGGCGGCGGGTTTGGGGGTCGAGGCCCACTGTCGGCTCGTCGAGAAAGAGGATTTTGGGATTGTGCAGCAGGGCGCGGGCAATTTGCAGCCGCCGCTTCATCCCCCCCGAGAGGGTTTTAACTTTGTCATCGCGGCGATCGGCCAGCTCTACATAGTCGAGCCAGGTCTCAATGGCGTCGCGGCGTTGAGCGTTGGGCAGGTGGTGCATGCGCCCGTGGAATTCCATGTTTTCCCACACGGTCATGTCGCCGTCGACGCTGGTCTGTTGCAGCACCACGCCGATCTGGCGGCGCACGTCGAGCTGCTGGCGGTTGACGTCGTAGCCCGCCACTACCACATGGCCATCGCTGGGCCGGGTGAGGGTGGTGGCCATGCGAATGGTGGTCGATTTACCTGCGCCGTTGGGGCCGAGCAGGCCAAAGATTTCTCCAGCTTCGATATTTAGAGAGAGATCGTTGACGACAGAGACACCGCCGTAGACTTTGTGGACGTTTTGCAGACAAACCGCAGCGGACATGGGGTCAACAGGCTCCAGAGCTAAGTCACCGCGACTGGCCTTAGCCCTGGGTCGTCTGTAACTTATTGTTAATAGTTCTACGGTATCACCCATCCACAGTAATTCCCTCGGTGGCTAGGATGGCCTGATGAGGTTTCTGCGCATTCGCCTCCCCACAGTTCGGGCCAAAAGCTAACCTCCCCAATCGTAAATCCAAGATCTAAAATTCTAAATTGCCCATGCGTGCCCGCATTGACCAAGGCATTCTCTATGTCCACCAAGACGATCTGCCTGCCTACAAAAAATCGGGGTCGGTGGTGCGCAACAGCTATTTTTGGGCGCTGCGGTCGATCACTGATCGCGCCGGGTTTAACCACGATTGGGAGTTTGCCGATGTGGTGTGGCCAGCCCTAGGGCGCATGCTGATGAGCTTTACGGAGTCGGGCTACCTGGGCTATCGGGAGACAGTGCTGGAGTTTACCGACGATGTAGCCATCCCCGATGCCCTGCGCCCGGTCGGCACCTGGATCGCCGCCAACGAATACGAGGAAGATCAATCGTAGGGTGCCATCCGCGCAGCGATGCACCATCCCACCGTCGGGGCGAACCGCCGTTCGCCCGGTGCAAGGTCTATGGCTCACATCAACCTGGGCAGACACATAGGTCTGCCCCTACCCATCCACCCATCCCTCCTGATCGCTACCTGGGCAGACACATAGGTCTGCCCCTACCCATCTACCCACCCACTCCCCTACTCCAGCGACTCTCGATACCGCGCCAGCAGCGGCTGCAAAAAGTCATAGCCATCCACCCCAATCACCGCCAAAAACTGACGGCGGTGGTCGGCGAGAATGCCCTCGAAGGTCTCTGGGCCAATCTGGCCGTAGAGAATGCTGAGCAGGGCGGCGGGCTGTCGCCATTCGGGGGAGTCGATTTGGTGCAGCAGATACATGCCGAGGCTGCCGGTGAGCACGGCTTGTTCCAGATTGCCGTCGCCCTGGTGAGCAGCGGCCAGATTAGCAAAGTTAGAGGCCATGAGAAAGCGATCGCCGATCGCCTGGGCCACCTGTAGCCCCTTTTGCAGCGAGACAATCGCAGCGGCATACTGCCCGAGTTTGAGCTGGGCGATGCCGAGGCTATTGGCGCAGAGGGCCTGGCTGGGGCGATCGCCCACCTGTTCTGACAGGGCTAGGCCTTGCTCCAGATAGCTGAGCACGGTTTCGTACTGCTCGGCCTCTAGCAGCTGCGACTGGCCCTGGGCCACCTGGCTGTAGCCCAGGTTGGCCAGAGCGTTGGCCTGGCCGATGCGATCGCCGCTCTGGCGGGCCAAAATCAGCGCCCGCTGGCTGTGGCCCTGGGCGGCGTCAAAGTCTTGCTGGGCGACGCAGGTGCGGCTGAGGTGGTTGAGGCTGGCAATTTCGCAGGGCAGATCTTGGGCGTCGCGGGCGGCCTCTAGGGCCTGCTGATGAAAGCGCTGGGCCTGGCGATAGTTGCCCACCGCCCGCTGGGAATAGCCCAGCAGGGTGAGAATGCGGGCTTTCACCGCCGTGTTGGGCACTTCCTGGAGCGGCTGATCGAGATAGTCGAGCAGAGCGCGCAGGGGTTCACCCGAGAGGGCGGTAAACAGGCCGCCGTAGAGCGGGAAGTAGCTCTGGTTGGCAAACTGCCGCAGCCCCTGTAGGGCGAGCTGAAAGGAGCCGGTAGCTAGAGTTGTCTGCCCCTGCTGGCCCAGGCGGTTAGAGATTTGCCCCCACACCACCGCAAAGGTGAGAAAGGTGGCGATCGACAGCCGCTTGCCCGCCTGGGGGTCGTAGGGTTGGCGGTCAAACCAGTTTACCAGGGCCAGCTGGAGCCGCTGCAAGACCACGCCCCAGGCAATCCAGTCGGCGACTCGCAGGGGTGCAGTCACGCTGGCGGGGGTGACGGTCTGGTGCTGGGCGAGGTCGTCAAACAGGCGCTTGAGGGCGGGGTGGCCGACGGTTTTGGCCCAGTGTTGCCAGGGGCCGGTGCGATCGCCCGGCCCGCTAAAGCCCAGCTGCTGCCCCTGGGTGTAGAGCCACCCCACCACGTCGCCTTCAAGCTGCTGCCAAGCGGCAAGGCCCTGCTCTAGGCCGGCGGTCAGGGTGGCGAGGGCAGGCTCGGCCTCGGTGGCGGGGCCAGCGTCGGGGGCTACTGGGGCCTGCTTGAGCGCTTTGGCCAGCTGCACCAGCTGTTCTCTAGAGAGGGGCTGGTCGCGGTTGGGGTCGAGGGCGGCCACCAGCTCAAACAGGCGCTGCTCTGGCGGTGCCGCGATGATGTCGGCCTCTACCCCGGTGAGCACGGCGGTGGCCTGGTTGTCGGCCTGCCAGCGCTGCCACTCGCCCTCAATGGTGCGCAGGGCGCGGTGCTTGCGCACGGCCTTGGCGTGCTTGAGATCGTCGTCGCCGGGGGAGAGGTCTGGCTCTAGGGCAGTGAGGGTGGTGGCCAGGGCGCGCTCAAACAGCTCGCCGCCGCCCGGCTCGATGCCCGCTTGCAGCATGCGGTAGACCTGCTGCTTCGACTGAATTTTGCCCTTGAGGGTGGCGGCAACAATCTCGTCAATCAGGACTTGGTAGGGCTGGGCCATAGGTCAAAGGTTGAGGTCTGAGGCGGTGGCTAGCAGCGGTTGCCGAAAGCAGCCATGGGTTTGTCCAAGTTTGACACAGATCTTTTTTGCGGTTCAGCTTTGGGGTTCAGCCATGCTCAACCGGGAGGTCTTGGTGGGGTGAAGATGGTGGGGTGGAGGTGGTGGGGTGAGATACTTTGGGGTTAAGAGATTAATCCTTGAAGTCATGGACGTTGGCAACTAATGGACGGGGTTCCCTGGAGTAGCACCCACGCCGGGGTGCATCGGCTGCTGCGGGTGCGATCGCTGCTGCCCCCAGGCGCAGCGGTGCTGGTCGCCGTCTCGGGGGGGCAAGATTCGGTGTGCCTGCTCAAGCTGCTGGTCGATTTGCAGCCCAAGTGGGGCTGGCGGCTGCGCGCCGTCCACTGCGACCACCGCTGGCGACCCGACTCTGCGGCCAATGGTGAGTTTGTGCGGGGGCTGTGCGATCGCTACCAAATCCCCTGCGATATTGCTGTTGCCGAGGCCACCACCCCCACCGAAGCCGCCGCCCGCCACTGGCGCTACCAAGTCTTTGAACAATTTGCCATTGAGCAGCGCTGCACCCAGGTGGTGACCGGGCACACGGCCAGCGATCGCGCCGAAACCCTGCTCTACAACCTGCTGCGGGGCAGCGGCACTGACGGCCTGCAAGCCCTAGCCTGGCAGCGGCCCCTAACGCCAGATGGTCTGGTCACCGTAGTGCGCCCCCTGCTGGCGATCACCCGCCAAGAAACGGCAGACTTTTGCTGCCAGTTTGACCTGCCCCTGTGGGAAGACGCCACCAACCAAGACACCCGCTACGCCCGCAACCGCATTCGCCTAGAGCTGCTGCCCTACCTGCGAGAGCACTTCAACCCTGGGGTAGAGTCAACCCTGGCCCACACCGCTGAGCTGCTGACCGCCGAGGTAGCGCTGCTAGAGAGCCTGACAGCGGAGCTGTACGCGGTGGCGGTGGTTTCTCCCCAGAACGAGGGAGGTGAGGGAGATGAGGACTGTTGGCGGATGCTGCGATCGCCCCTCGCCGCCGCGCCCCTAGCCCTGCGGCGGCGCGTGCTGCGGCGCGTACTTCAGCAGGTCACCACCGCCCAGGTGAGCTTTGAGCAGGTGGAGAAACTGCTAGCCCTGCTGAGCGCCCCGAACGGCAGCCAGAGTGATCCGTTTCCTGGGGGGGCGATCGCAGTGGTGCGGGGGGGTGGCTGGTGGTGGTGGTGTAGGT
>QBMN01000234.1 GCA_003241845.1 Shackletoniella antarctica
CCCCCGACGACACTTTGCGACTGCTCTACTGGCAGGCCCCGACCATTCTCAACCCCCACCTCTCCAGCGGCTTCAAAGACTCAGAGGCCAGCCGCATTACCCTAGAGCCCCTAGCCAGCTTTGACGCCGAGGGCAACCTGGTGCTGTTTTTGGCGGCGGAAGAACCATCCCTAGAAAACGGCGGGGTCTCAGAGGATGGCACCACCGTTACCTGGAAGCTGAAGGAGGGCATTTTGTGGTCTGACGGCACCCCCTTCACCGCCGCAGACGTGGTGTTTACCTACGAGTTCATCGTTAACCCTGAGGTCGCCACCACCACCGCTGGCTCCTACGAGCTCATCGAAAGCGTCGAGGCGGTAGATGACACCACCGTGCAGATCACCTTTACTGAGCCAAACCCCGCCTGGTACCTGGTGTTTACCGGCACCGAGGGCATGATTTTGCCCCAGCACATTTTTGCCGACTACAATGGCCCCAATGGCCGCGAGGCCCCCGGCAACACCATGCCCGTGGGCACCGGCCCCTACCGGGTGACCAGCTTTACCCCCGGCGACGTGATTGTCTATGAGGCCAACCCCAACTACCGCGAGGCCGACCAGGTGGCCTTTAGCCGGGTCGAGCTCAAGGGCGGCGGCGATGCCACCTCGGCGGCGCGAGCGGTGTTGCAAACCGGCGATGTGGACTATGCCAACAACCTCCAGGTTGAAGCTGCCATTCTCAACCAGCTAGAGTCTGCCGGGCAGGGGCAGGTGGTGGCCAACTTTGGCTCTTTGGTCGAGCGGTTGCTCTTTAACTTTACTGACCCCAACCAGGCCACCGCCGCCGGCGAAACCTCTAGCGCAGAGTTTCCGCACCCCTTCTTTAGCGACCCCCAGGTGCGCCAGGCAATTAACCTGGCGATTGACCGCGAGACCATTGCCACCCAGCTCTACGGGCCGACGGGGCAGGCCACCACCAACTTCTTGGTGGCCCCCGGCCCCTTTGCCTCGGACAACACCAGCTTTGACTATGACCCCGAAGCCGCCGCCGCCCTGCTCGACGAAGCGGGCTGGGTCGACAGCAACAACAACGGCACCCGCGACAAGGACGGGCAAGAGATGCAGGTGTTATTTCAAACCTCGGTCAACCCGGTGCGCCAGAAGACTCAGGAAATCGTCAAGCAATCCCTAGAGCAGGTAGGCATTGGCGTAGAGCTCAAGAGCATTGACGCCAGCGTCTATTTCTCTAGCGACCCCGCCAATCGCGAAACGCTAGATCGATTCTCGGCGGATCTACAAATGTTTGCCACCGGCAACACCAACCCCGATCCCGGTGCCTACATGAAAACCTACACCTGCGACGAAATCACCCAAAAAGCCAACAACTGGTCGAAGAGCAACTATGCCCGCTACTGCAACCCCGAGTACGATGCCCTGTGGGAGCAGTCGGCCCTGGAGCTAGACCCCGAGGTGCGTCAAGACCTGTTCATTCAGATGAACGATCTGTTGATTAATGAAGCGGCGGTGATGCCCATCGTGCACCGGGCCGATGTGTCGGGGGTAAGCAACCGCCTTACCGGCATCAGCCTCACCCCCTGGGATCTGAGCACTTGGAATATCGCCGACTGGCGGCGGCCTTAAGCCGCAATTTATCCGTGGGTCAGGGCCTTGGATGCCTGCCAGATGTGAATGACACCCCTGATCCACGCTACGCATCCACTCACCTACCCACCCACACGCACTCCTATGCCCGAAATTCGCTTCCAAATCCAATGGCCTGACGGCAACCAGGAAATCTGCTATTCCCCTTCTCTCGTGGTGAAAAACTACTTTACCCCTGACACCAGCTACCCCCTGACGGATTTTGTGGAGCGATCGCGCACTGCCCTGACCACTGCCAGCGATCGCGTGCAGGCTAAGTACGGCATGCCCTGCGGCCTTGCCCTAGGTCAGCTGCGCCAGATCGAGGCCACCGCCAGCCGCTTCGCAGAGCTGCCAGAGCCAGCGGTGACGGTGCTCCAGTTTCTTGAATAGACAGGGCAAGAAAATTTCCCACGATTTTTCAAAAGTTGTTTGACAAAAGCCCCCCTCACAGCGGAATATAGAGATCGCCTAATTTAAGGCGCATAGCTCAAGGGCCTGTAGTTCAATTGGTTAGAGCACCGCCCTGTCACGGCGGAAGTTGCGGGTTCGAATCCCGTCAGGCCCGTTTTAGTTAATACCTGCCGCTTTGTGAGCACAAACTACCTTTAGAGGTTTTGGCCTAAGGATGTCTTCTTAGGGACGGGCGTCTAAATAAAGTACCGGAAATTTTGGTAACTGTAGGGTGCATAACGCTAAGGCAAGGCTCCGCCAACGCGAAGCAATGCACCAATAGGAAAGATGGCAACTGGTACCTTATTTTCTTGCGTGTCCATTAGGGGTGGAGATTTGTTATCAAGCCATATTGCCGGACTCTGCGATTACATTGCTCGTCAGATCCCTGGCTTGGCTCTAAAGTTTGGCCCTCGGCAGTGCTAGTGTACAGGCCAGATAGGCCTTAAATTGTTTTATGCCGCCGCTTTTGCCCTGCCTCCAAGAAAAGGTGCCCGGCCCTCCAGCGGGCTGTCAACGGCGGGCAATGTCGAAGGTTGAACCCGCAGAGGTTAGGTCTAGCGCAGCGGGTATTTTGGCTTGCCCCCTTAGTTTGGTAGAATCAAGAGCTTGCTAGCAAAACGCCATCGCCCGTCATTTTCCCCGTCAACTTCAAGGAGAACCCCATGGCCCGCATGTATTACGACACCGACGCCAACTTAGATTTGCTCAACGGTAAGACCGTCGCCATCATTGGCTACGGCTCCCAGGGCCATGCCCACGCCCTCAACCTCAAAGACAGCGGCGTCAACGTGATTGTGGGTCTGTACGAAGGCAGCCGCTCTACCGCCAAGGCCGAGGCCGAGGGCCTCACCGTTAAGCCTGTAGCTGACGCAGTGAAGCTAGCCGACTGGGTGATGATTTTGCTGCCCGACGAAGTGCAGCGCAGCATTTATAAGGAAGCGATCGCCCCTAATCTCGAAGCGGGCAACGTGCTGCTGTTTGCCCACGGCTTTAACATCAACTTTGGCCAAATCGTCCCCCCCGCCGATGTGGATGTGGTGATGGTAGCCCCCAAAGGCCCCGGCCACCTGGTGCGCCGCACCTACCAAGAGGGCCAGGGGGTGCCCTGCCTGTTTGCGGTGTATCAAGATGCCACAGGTCAGGCCCGCGATCGCGCCATGGCCTACGCCAAGGGCATCGGCGGCACCCGCGCTGGCATTCTCGAAACCACCTTTAGAGAAGAGACTGAAACTGACCTGTTTGGTGAGCAGGTCGTGCTCTGCGGCGGCCTCAGCGAGCTAATCAAAGCCGGGTTTGAAACCCTGGTTAACGCTGGCTACCAGCCCGAGCTGGCCTACTTTGAGTGCCTCCACGAAGTCAAGCTGATTGTGGATCTGGTGGTCGAGGGCGGCCTGGCCAACATGCGCGACAGCATCTCCAACACCGCTGAGTACGGCGACTACACCCGTGGCCCTCGCATCATCACCGACGAAACCCGCGCTGAAATGCGCAAGGTGCTGAAGGAAATTCAGACCGGCCAGTTTGCCCGTGAGTTTGTGCTGGAAAGTCAGTCGGGCAATGCGGGCTTTACCGCCATGCGCCGCCGCGAAGCCGAGCACCCGATCGAAGCGGTGGGTAAGGATCTGCGGGCGATGTTTAGCTGGCTGAAGAAGGCGTAAACAGGCAGTAGGGGCACAGCAGTGCTGTGCCCCTACATAAAGCTACGCTTCCACCTTTACCTTGTTGCTGTAAAACGCCACATAGCCCTTGATATTGCTGGCGGCAGCTTTGGGCTCGGCATAGTACCAGGCGGCTCCGGCGTTGGTCTCGCCATCTACAACGATGTCATAGTAGTTGGCGGTGCCTTTCCATGGGCAGCCGGTAGTTTTGCTGATGGGCTTAAAGTAGTCTTTATCCAGCGAGTCGGGGGGGAAGTATTGGTTGCCTTCGACTACTTCACAGGCGTCGCTCTCGGCTAATACAACGCCATTCCAGGTAACTTTGGCCATGGGATACGCTCCAGATTTTCCTTTCAGACTATAGCGAATCCGGTGAGGATGGCGCAGGGAGGATTTCCCCTGCCCCTCTTAAATCTGCCTTCCTTAGCCCTGCCCCCTTAAACACCCCTAAAAAAGGGGCATTTTAAGGGGGATTGTCTGCTTCTGCCGGTAGTCCCTCAATTTCTAGATATGCCCGCCTGACTGCCCTACCCCTGATCAATGTGGCCACAGCCGGGCTGGCCCTCGCCTGGATTTCCTGCTTCAACGGCGGTTCTTTTTCCTGAGACCAGGGCTTGGGGTAATTCTGGCAACGAAAATTCCCAAGGATTTTGCTGCCTCCTGAGAACGCAAACTCTGCGCCCCGACCTGGGGGTATCTTCCTTCCTGGAGACTTCCTTGGGGCTGCTTGGCTACCTGTAGATCTGCCCGCCCGATGGCCTGGAGCCTGTCCTACGGGTTTCCTAGGGTTGGAGCTTAGAGTGGGGCAGGGATGATCCACAATCAGGCGAGAAAACCAGATACTACGCCCCCCTTACCCAGGAACAATCATGAGAGATCGAATCAACAAACGCCGCGAAGAGCGCGAGGTCTTTGGTCGGCGGGGCACCGCCACACCGTGCCCCCCGGATCTAGCAAGCCGAGGAGAGCAAATCGCCGGTCTAAACCCATGGATTAGACCTGGCTTTGGTAGAGAATCTGCACAATCCGCTGACCTGGTTCGCAGAGGGCGTCGCGGGCGATGACGGCGACCTCTCCAGCGACGGTGGCGCGGTACTCAGCCACCAGATCGCCAAAGGCGTTGCGCTGGAGGGCGACGGGCTGGCCAGGGGTGACGCGATCGCGCAGCGCCACCCGCAATTCCAAAAATCCGCCCGCTGTGGCACGCACTGTCTCTAGCGCGTTGCCAAATACCGTCCCTACATCGGCAGCGGTGCGCCCCATGGGGCCAGCGATCAGGCCGTAGTGCTTCAGCACGTTGAGGCTGCCCTCCACCGCCAGGGCAATTTTCTCGGGTTCAAAGCGGCGGCCTTCGCCAATCTCAATGGTCAGCGCCGGAATGCCCGCTGCCACAAAGGCCGTCTCTAGGGTGCCACCCAGGCCAGGGTCATCTTTAATGTGCTCGACCGGGAATAGCTCGGCCATCTGGCGCACCGCTGGCTGGCGCAGATCGGCAAACAGAAATAAGGTAAAAGCGCTGCCCGTAGTGATCGTGTGGTAGTCGAGCACCGCCTCTACATTGGGCACAAACAGCCGATGCCACAGCAGCCCAGCGTGGCGGGCGGCGGCATTGTCGGCGGTCTCATTGCCGGGCCACACCCGATTCATGTCGATGCCCACGCCCCCCTGCTGGGCACTGGGCCAAAGTGAGCGCGTATATTCTAGGGCCGGGCGCGATACGCCCAGCACCGCAATCACCGTGCCGGTCATCGCCGCCGGGTCGAGCTGGGCCATTACCCGCTGCACCGCGTCGATGCCGCTGACCTCATCGCCGTGAACGCCTGCCACCAGGGCAATGCAGGGGCCAGAACTAGGCTTCCCAGGGGAGGTGTCTACCCCCCTGGACACCAGCACCGGCACATACCAGTGCTGCCCCGTGCCCATCTGCACCCCCTGGAAGAAAAACCGATGGGTCTGACC
>QBMN01000235.1 GCA_003241845.1 Shackletoniella antarctica
GAGTAGTGGGCCGGGCCGAAGGTGGCGGGGTGGCAGCCTGCCCTAGCGATGGGGTGCTGCCTATGGCCAGGGCCACCGCCATCGGGGCATCGTGGGTGAGGTAGATGTGGCCCACAGGCTGGCCGTTGTAGGTGCGGCGGGCCATCTGCCAGCCGGGGTGGAGCTGAATTCTCAAAAAGCCGGTGGCGCGGCCATTGGTGCGGCCAATTTCGATGGGTGGGGCGCTGCGATCGCGCGTGGGCCGAGCAAACAGCACCAGGTCATTCTGCCGAGTCGCGATCTCTATCCGGTAGTGAACGCCTAGATCTTGGCCGTTGACGCGCACCGAGTAGCCGTTGCTGTCGGTCTTGCGATCGCAGGCCCCGGTAAAGTCAAAATTCAGCAGCAGCGGATCCACCACCACTGGCCCGCCGCCCTGCCCCTGTTCTTGCCAGCACTGCCGCTGGTTGGGTATTTGCTCCAAAATCATCAGGTTGTGGAGAGCGCCGTCGCGCACGGGGGTGGCGATCGCCACCGTGAGAGTGGGGTCAATGGGCTGCTGCCCAAACTGCTGGGCGCGGGCCACGGGGGCCGCAGCTATCCCCGCCAGCACAACGGCAGCAGTGGTGATTAAGGTACTCAGCGGGCGAGGGAGCAAAGCCATAGGGTATTGAAGCGGCGGTGTGAGGAGTGGGGTGGGGTCTAGCGCTGGCAAGACACCCAATGCTACCCACGATTGTGGCGATCACAAGCATCACCTGGGCAATCAACGTGTCGCAGTTTACCAATTGTCCCTACCTAAAACAAAACCGGCCCAGGAATGCTGGGCCGGTGCAGGCGGTGAGATTGCTCACCCGAGGGACGGTTAGGCCTGCTCTCGATCTGGCTCTCGGAAGGTTTGGTAGGCCCGCTCGGGGTGATAGATGTGGCAGCGCCCGGTGATTGTCCGCATCAGGTCTAAAGAAAACTTGGTTTCTTTCATCAGCGGTGCCCAGTTTTCCTTCAGCACCGCGTAGGCAGGCCGCAGGTTGTAGGACGGAATCCCCACTGAGACATGGTGGGGAACATGGACGTTGATGTCGTGGCACAGCACCTCGATCCACTTGGGGTAGTCGCAGTGGAGGGTGCCGGAGAGCTGAGACTCAACCTCGTTCCAGCGATCGCCGTAGCGAAACTGAATCTCAGGGATGGTGTGGTGCACCAGGGTAAAGGTGCTCATCCAAAAGTGGTACCCCAGCCAGGGCATTAGCCAAAACTTGACCACGCCCCAGGGGCCAGCAAAATAGAGCAGCGTGGGGAAGAACACCGCCGAGAAAACCACCACAGCGGCGATGGAGCGCTTGACCTTGGCGCGATCGCGGGGTTCAAAATTGCGCAGCTCAAAGTGCAGCGCCCCCCAGTGGGCCACCGACGCCAGCCACCACAGCCAGCGCCGCATGTGGCGGTACACCGTCTGCAAAAATAGCCCAGCGCCAGCAAATTCTTCTTGGCTCCAGGGTGCCCAGGCGTTGTCTATCTCCATATTGTTGGTGTGGCGGTGGTGAATGTCGTGGAGCAGCCGCCAGCTGTGGAAGGGGTAGATCAGCGGCAAAAACATGATGTGCCCCAGCCAGTTATTCACCCAGCGGCGGTTGGCGAAGGAGCGGTGGCCGCAGTCGTGACCTACCACAAAGAAGCCGGTCAGGGCGGTGCCGGTTACAAACCAGGCGACTGGCAGCAAGAACCAGGGCGAAAATGCGATCGCCACGTATCCCAAAATGACGGCCCCCACGCTCAGAGCAACCGCCGTCCAGGCTTTGCGGGGGTCTTTTTGAAAATAGGCTTTAGGAATAGTTTGAATCACCTGCTTTAGGGTCAGGTCACTGTAGGGATTCCCCTCCGCAGTTCTGGCGGAAGGCTCAAATATTGCAGTCAAGGCATAGTCTCCACGAACGTCAAAGTGCGTAAATCAAAGCTGGACTGTTTTGCCCAAAAAAAAATCTGTTCACCCCGCAGGGAGTTGAACAGAGCCTAAGCTTGATTGCAACATCGAGATATCAACGAGCCGAACTAAATCAATAACTCTGATAACCGCCGCAAACAGCTTACTGGGCAAAGATTAGCCCATGAAAATGCTTATTGTTCCTTAACATTTATAACATGCTAAAGATAACCTGCCACGGCTGCTCTCTGTCTAGGGATAGGTATATGAACTGAATCCAAGTCCAGAAGAGGAGATCTGCCTGTAAGAAACCTACAGATCTGAGCTGGAGTTGGTATGGGGTTGCTTCTGTCTGCGAGTTATAAGCCAAAGAGCCGATGGAACTTGCATGGTCAATGCGGCAACTTCCATCGGCCCCTGGTTTAGTAGAGCTTGCTCAATTTGCGCCAGCCCTTATCTGTCGGCAAACCGCGACCAGTGCAGCGGCTCCTAGCGGCGAAATTTTTAGCGGCGGCGACGGGTAAACCCAAGCCAGGCCAGCGCCCCACCAATAGACACCGCCAGCGGCATCATTGCTGTTGCCGCCCGGTAATGTACATCTTCTGTCGAGTCGAGGCTAATGCCGTCGTAAACAATGCCCTTGTCGCCCACGGGCACCGTCCAATAGTCGGCGTGGCTAAGGTTGTCAGCGTCTTCAATGGCAACTTCCCAATCGCCTGGGATAGCCTCGTCGGGCAAAAATGAGAATCGACCCTCGCCATCGGTGGTGGTGGTCATCCAGGCTTGATCGGGGTTATTGGGGGCATGGATGGTCACCGTCGCCCCAGCAAACGGCTCCCCAGAGCTAAACAGTGACTGAAACTCTAGCTGGTTGTCGAGGGTGTAAAAGGTCTCAACCTGGTGCGCCTCCGCCTGGGCCGGAAACCCTGCCAGAGCAAAACATATCACCAGAGCAAAAAGCAACCGTTTCATGGGGCAGCAATCCGTAATTTGTTTGCCCCTTATTGTAGCGAGAGTTATGGGCTTGTAGCGAGAGTTATGGGCGGCGGCAGCCACCCTAGGATGGGCAAAGTTTTCGTACCTATCAAGCCCATCTGCGCCGCGAATTACCTACCTGCGCCACGGACTGCTGTGAGGTTGATTGATCGCCTTGCCCAGTGGCTCAGCCTGCTGGCTCAAACAAGTCAACGCCGCCGAGGTCTGTCCGGAGGGGGGAGAGGATGAAGCGGGGGCACCTGTCGTTTCGACGGTCACTAATCTGGTATGGCGGGCGATCACCCCTGCAAACAGGCGATCGCCCCCACTACGCCCTACTCGTAGTAGCGCTTCTCTAGCCACAGCCGCACGTCTTGCTCTGAGGAGAACTGGCGGGTGCGGTTGGTGATGGGGTCGTGGGCAAACCAGATAGGTTGGCCCTGGCGGGTGCGCTGCCAAATGCGTGGTTCAGTTTGTCCGGTAAAAAATCTCATGGCTCTATCTCCTAACTGTTTGAGGGCTGGGGCCAGGGTTTTGCCGCCCTGGGCGGGCTGTACCAAGGCTTCTAAGCGCTGGCGCTGCCGATGCAGGTCGTAGCTTTGGTCGCGAGTCGTGGTCATTGGTTTGATTCCCGTGACTAAGGTGATTCCCCAGGGCGAGGCGGGCAGCAGACTCTACCAGCGCCTGTCGCCAGGGGCTGACCCGTGATGAAACCAATCAAAAGGGTTAGAGTACTGAAGCCGAGGTGCTGGCCCATAACCATCGACAACTACCCTGAGAGGGTTGCAGCTAAGCACCTGTTTGGGTTTTGCTGCTACAGGCCCAGCGGGCCGAGTTCGCACCCTGAAAGGGACTCTCTTAAGTCAACAATCTGAAGATGAACACTCAGAGAGGCTGCGGTTGCCGATGTAATTACTGTATCGACAGCAACCGTTTGTAACAAAGCATGACGTGAATGGGTTATATGCAAAAAATCGATAGGCCGGCATCGGCCCCACCCGCTAGCCTAGAGTGAGCGTTTAGGTGCGGTGGAGCAGCCATGAACCTGAGCAAAATTAAGCTTTCTCAGCTGCGGGCCTTGGTGGCGATCGCCGATACCGGCAACTTCAGCGAAGCGGCCCTCAAGCTCGATGTCACCCAGTCCACCATTAGCCATGCGATCGCCACCCTAGAAGACGAGCTGGGCATTACTCTGCTACAGCGCGGCCGCCATGGGGCGCGGCTGACCCCGGTGGGCGATCGCATCACCGCCCACGCCCGCCACCTGCTAGGTCTGCTCGACACCATTGGCAGCGAGGCCAACCAGGCGCGGGGAGTGCAGGGCGGCACCCTGCGAATTGGATCGTTTCGCAGTGTGGCGACCCATGTATTGCCGGAGGCGATCGCCCGCCTGCACCGCCGCTACCCCACCATTGCCATCAGCGTGCTAGAGATGGATGAAGTACACCAGCTCAAGCAGGCGCTGCTCAAGGGCGAAGCCGACCTGTGCGTGGCCGAAACCATTGATGGCGACGAATTCGAGAGTTTAGTTATCTTCGACGACGACTACGTGGCCCTGCTCCCCCCTAGCTATCGCCTCAAAACCGACGCCCTTACCATGGCCGATCTAAGTCAAACCCCGATCATTGGCTCTAGCCACAGCAGCTGCGGCCTCCGCATCCGCTCCGTGCTTGGTGCCCAAGACCAGCCCCTAGAGATTGCCTACTGCATTCGCCACGACTCGTCCATGGTGGCGATGGTGCAAAAGGGCCTGGGCATTGCCATTTTGCCCCGCCTGGCCGCCGAGCCAGTGCCGCCCGACGTGCAGATCTGTGCGTTACCCTTCCCGATCTCGCGCCCCATTGGGGCCACGATTCTCAAAGAGGCGCTGCACACCCCCGCCCTCTACGCCTTTTTAGACGCTCTGCGCGAGGTGGGCGAATTTAGCCGCGCTAAAGCCATTTAGAGCCGCTGAGAAATGCAGGTAAAATGCGGGGCATCTCTACCGGTTGCCCACCCATGCGCCACCTTTACTTTCTTGTGCCAGGTACCGGCAAGCGCTACCACTGCGGCGGGCTGTTTGCCGAACTCAAGACCCTGAAGCTGGCCCAGCAGATTTGCTCTGCCGAGGTGGTCACCTACGACCAGCGCGAGCCAGACACGCTGTTTTTGGATGACCTGCTCCAGCGGCCTAACCTAGACAACAGCATTTTTGTAATCAGCTGGGGCTTCCACATTCCCCGACTGGTGAAGCGGCTGCGGGGCTACCTGGTGGTTTACCACGCCCACAGCAGCGGCTACGGGTTTAGCCTGCCGGGAAATATTCCGATCATTACCGTCAGCCGCAACTCCCTGGGCTACTGGGGGCAAAGGCGGCCCAACGGGCTGATTTTCTACCTGCCCAACCAGATTTCCCCCGAGTTCACCAACCAGCAGCAGCCCAGGGATATCGACGTGCTGGTGCAAACGCGCAAGTCGTCAGACTACCTGCTGAATCAGCTTGTCCCGGCCCTAGAGTCGCGCTGCAACGTAGTGAAACTGGAGGGCTTTATCGATGATCTATCAATTCTGTTTAACCGCAGCCAAATCTTTCTCTACGACTCGGCAGAATATTGGGCGCTGAGCCGGGTGAGCGAGGGGTTTGGTCTGCCGCCCATGGAGGCGATGGCCTGCGGCTGTCAGGTCTTCACCAGCGTCAACGGGGCGCTGGCCGATTATCTCGACCCAGGGTTTAACTGCTATAAGATTGGGGTGTATTCAACGGGGTATGACTGCGATCGCATTCTCACCGCCCTGCACGCCCCCACCCCCCTAGCCATGACC
>QBMN01000236.1 GCA_003241845.1 Shackletoniella antarctica
GTGGCGGCAGCGGTGTAGAGCTGGCGAATGTCTACCCAGCCCTCCTCCCCCGGAGCCAGGAGCTGCTGGTTGAGATCAGGGGCTGCCGACGGAGCCGGCTGATCGCTCTCTTGGGGAGGCTGGTCTAGGGATGCGCCGGAGGGAATGGAGCAAACCTGTAGCCGTACCCAGTTCGTATTGTCTGACGCGGTTTGGCGACTGACAACCCTGAGAATGCTGCCAGTTGCCACCGCAGTGCCAGCTGGGGGGCCAGACTCAGGGCCAGCCGCGCTGCTGGGCTGGCCCCGCAACCTTAACGGCCCCCCAGCAATGCCCATGCCAGCACCATTGTCAGTCTGCCAAAACGACCCCACCGGAATATCTGCGGTGGCCGCTAGGGCGGCGCGGCGCAGGGGTTGACCCGCCACCGCTGCGATCGGCCATTTTGGCGCTAGGGGCTGTAGCGCCAGGGGGGCTGGCTGGCGACGACCGAAGGCTAAACCCACCGCCCCTAGGGTCGCTAAGACCACGGCTATGCCGCCTACGAAGGGGCCCCAGGCAAAGCCTGAGCGAGCTGGAGCACCCTGGTCTGAACCGGGCACGGTCAAGGTGGTGGGTGGGGTGCTCTGGAGGGTTTGAGCTAGAGACCCCTGGGTGACTTTAGAGAAGTCTGGCCCGGTGGCCGCGTCGGCCTGGCGCAGGCTGCCACCGGGCAGCGTCGTCAGGGTGGCTACCTGAGGGGCAAAGCGCATTAGCCCCACGGTGACGTTATCGTGGCCGTTGAGGCGGTTGGCCTGCTGAATCAGCTCGGCCACCTTCGCCCCGAGGGGGCCGGAGGTGGCTGTCAGGGGAGCCACCAGGTGAGGCGCGAGGGCTTCAACCCGGTCGTAGTCACTGAGACCGTCGGAGCACAGCAGCAGCAGGGCCGGGTCGTCCATCAGCAGATGCTGCACGGTGGGGTAAAGAAAGCCCGACTCGTTAATGCCCAAGGCCTGAATCAGAGCCCCACTGCTGGGCAGCTGTATGGCCTCTGAGTAAAGGGCATAGCCCATCTGGGCTTCGCGCGAGGCCACGTCGTCATCGACGGTGATTTGGTAGCAGGTGTGGGCACTAATGCGGTAGGCGCGGCTGTCGCCAATGTTAGCGATCGCCACGTAGGGAAAGTGCACCAGGGCCAATACCACCGTGGTGCCCATGCGGGCGCGGGCCGAGCGCTTTTCATCGTTGTTGCGCTCAGAGATACTGTCGTTGGCCAAGATCAGGGCCTCTCTGAGGCGCTGGGCCACCGCCGCCGGGGGCATCTGGGGTTGTAGAACCAGAGGTTCTAGCTCTTGCCGCAGCAGCTTGACAGCGGTTTGGGAAGCCACGCTGCCCTGCTCATGCCCGCCAATGCCGTCGCACACCAGCAGCAGGGGCGGGGTATCGACACCAATAGCCGACCCCATCAGCCGCTGCTGGCGGGAGGTTTGTTGGGGGTAGCAGGCGTCTTCGTTGCGATCGCGCGTCGGCCCCTGGTCAGTATCGGCGGCCCAATCGACTGTCACCAGCAACCCCTGAGCCAGGGTTTGAATCGCCCCCTCCAGTTCTTCTACCAGGTGGGCTGGCTCTGTGATCTGGCCTTCGCTGAGAGCCTGGGTTAGCCAGCCCAGGTAGGGCTGTACCGCAGGCTGAGCTGTAGCGACTAGCTCACACCACCGCTGCCCCAGGGCAGCCAGGGTCGGGGGGGCATCGTCAACGGCCAGGGTGGTCAATCGCAGCAGAGCGCCATCGACCCGCAGGTCATCTAGGTTGAGCAGCGTCGAGGCGGTCTGTTGCTCGGACAGGGCGGGCCACAGGGCAGCGACCTGACGCAGCCAGTTAAGCTGCTGTAGGGCAGAGCCACTGGCCCAGGCCTTAGCAATCGACAGCAGCAGCGTTGCTTCAATGTCACCGGGCGATGACTCTCCCTGAGTCATTAAGCGAGTGCCAATGGGGGCCGCATCAAGCAGCAGTACTGGTGCCGATAGCCCGGTTTGCTCAGGAAGCAGATGGGCGTAGGGCCGGGGCACATGCTCGGCCAGATAAAACAACTTCAGATAGGCCAATACCTGAGCCGGGATCTGCTCTAGGGACGGGAGGGGGGTATCGGGGCGGGTGTCAAGCCAGAGACGATACCCCTTAGGGATCGGCCTTTGACCTTCACGCCAGACGAGAAACCGTCCGGCAATCAGAGTGCCGGGGCGCGAGGCCAAAGGGCCATCGCTCACGGCCAGCAAAAACCTATAGGTCAGCGGTGTCTCGCAGACCTTACAGCGGCTCGCGGGTGGAGATGACACCGCGCGACAGGTTGGGTTAGAGCACTGGATCACGATCCTTGAGGTGCAGATAAACAGCTCTTCACGTACCCATAGTACCCAACCCCAAAGGATGCCGCCCTAGTCTAGATGGAGGGTCTAGATGGGGGTGACCCTAGCTAGCCGCCGCTGGGTCAGGCTCTACCCGAGGCAGACCCATGCTGTAGTTGAGGGCGCGGCTTTTGAGGTTGTAGCTAATCGTCCCCTGCTGCAAGAGCTGCTTGACAAAATACTCTAGGTCTGAGCCAATGCGCCGCAGATTGTAGTCGGTCAAATCTTCTCCGGCGGCGGCATCGACCAGGCGATCAAACTCGGCATAGACGGCTTTAACAGCGTCTTCAGACCAGTTGAACTCGTCGTCGGGGTCAATGTCTAGGGTGAGTTTATCGTCGCTGGGTACCAGTTCGTTGTTGGCGACGATGGCGGTGTAGATGTGAACATGCCGGGTGGTCGATTTGAGCATCATGGCCGGGTTCTGCCCTTTCCTTTACGTAATCACTCTAGCGTGGCGCTGCTGTTGTGATTGTATAGCAACCCCTCACCGCCAAAGGCTAAGAATATGCCATCTGATCAAATATCCCGATTCCAGGATCAGATATCCCGATTGCAGAGCCAGGGCAATACCGGGCCTGGCAACGTCGGCTATTCCCCCGGCAGGGATGTGATCTGGGTCACTCCAAAGCTGATCAGGGCAGAAAATATAGCGGTTCCCGATTTGGTGAGGTACACACTAGCTAAGTTCTAGATCCCCCCCGTTCCTGGCCGTCTAAGTTACGCTCTGTCCCCCCCTTAGGTAAGGGGGGCAGGGGGGATCATCGTGATGTACTTCACCCGAGTGAAAACCGCTGTAAAGGCTAGAACAGATCTTTTTTGCCCCGCAGCCGGCCAAAGGTCTGGGCCGCTGAGGTGCCGCCCACGGCCTGCTGAAGCGCCGCACTGTCCCACCGCAGAAAGGGGTTGGTCTGCTTTTCTAGCCCCAGGTCGGCGGGTACCGTCGGCTGGTTGAGGGCGCGGGCCGTCTGTACCTGCTCTAGCCGGGTTTGCAGGGTGGGGTTGGCGGCGTCAACGGTGATGGCAAATTTGAGGTTGTTGAGGGTGTACTCGTGGGCGCACCACACTCGGGTCGGGTCGGGCAGCTCTCGCAGCTGCGAGAGCGACTCGACCATCTGCTGGGGGGTGCCCTCAAACAGGCGACCGCAGCCCCCGGCAAACAGCGTGTCGCCGCAGAATAGCTCACCCCAGTCGTCGGGGTGGGCGGGGGCAAAGTAGTAGGCGATGTGGGCGCGGGTATGCCCCGGCACAAAGAAAATTTCGGCGGTGCGCTGACCCACTGTGACGCGATCGCCCGCCTGCAAAAAGTGGGTCTGCCCCGGTATCCGGCCACGATCTTCGAGGCCGCCGTAGACCTGGGCCGCAGGAAAGCGCTCGAGCAGCGTTTGGTTGCCGCCCACGTGGTCGCTGTGGTGGTGGGTGTTCAAAATGGCCGTCAGATTAGCCCCCAGGCGCTCTAGGGTAGCCAGCACCGGAGCGGCATCGCCGGGGTCGACCACCGCCGCCTCACCGCGATCGCCGTCGTAGATCACAAAGATATAGTTGTCGCGAAAGGCCTCGACCCGATGGATATCCATGCCTTTTTCCTTGATCTGCGCCATTGTTTCCGTAACTTCTCCGTGGAAAATATATCCTTGACCAGGCTTTAATACAGGTTTACTGAATCTTCACTGGTCGCTCCACCGTAAACCCTAGGGATTGGGCATGCTGTAGGAAGATGAGAGTTGTAGCCTTTGCTACAGCGTCCCTGAGGCTCCGAGCCGGCTCATGGCTCTGCCGCCCATCTACTCACCCATCTACTCACCCATCTACTATCGTCACTCCTGAACCGAGGATTTGCAATCATGGTGTCATCTCCCCCTCAAAAACCTGCATCGGATATTCAGCCACTGGTCACTGCCGCCCTTGAGCAGGGGATTTTGAGCCGCCGTGACCACCTCACCCTCTCTACGGCCATGCTCAGCAACCCGGCCCTGACCGCCCGCGATCGCCAGCACATCAACCAGGTGTTCGACGGCCTCCGCACCGGGCGACTGCGCCTGGCCGACTAAAGCTTCCTCCAGGATGGGAGATCTGCGCTCTGGCTTACCCCAGGGCGCTTCTTGTTTTTACAATAGACCTCTTGCAGATTAAGTTAACTCAGCTGAGTTAACTTAATCTGCAAGAGGTCTATTGGGTTCATAGCCAGCGGTGGCGGTAAACTGGGCGTCTTCTCGACGGTGGGAGAGGGCGAGGCGATTCTCGTTCCGAGAGGCTTCGCCAACGTTTTGCCAAAACCAGACTTCCCGCACCCCCAGGCGGCGATAGAGTTCTAGGCGATCAATGCTGCCGCTGGTGACAATCACTTCAATCGCCAGGTCAGGAGACTCTCAACGCCGATGCAGTAGCTCTCGTCAGGCTCGCCCCCCGCCTGCCGCTCTGGTCTGCGTAGGGTGGTCGACCCCATGGGGAAGTATTCGGTATTAGTTTCTAGGAAGTAAATCAGCAGCAAATCTCCGATTCGGGTCTTGCCGCTCTCATGGAGACGACTGGGGGCCACAATCTCCAAATCTCCGGCTAAGAAATGTACCCGATAGGGAGATTTTTCTCCCAAATCGGCCAGGAGGGCTTCGTACTGCTGCCAAGACACCTGGCTAAAGACCCGCCGTTCTTCTGAGTCCTCTAGGGTCAACCGATTCGAGACATCGTTGAGGAGTACCATTTTGCTTTTCCTCTGATCGAGCTGTCGTCCCGTGCTGCTTACCCATCAACCACAGAACCCGGCCAGAACTCAGGGTTCATGGCCATTTCAAAGGAATAGGGACATTGGTCGGGAAAGCAGTCATCGGGTAATCCTGTTTCGGCGATCGCCAATAACCGAGCTTCTTCCCAACCTTCAGCGATGGCTTCGGGAATGCGTGCCTTCAGCCCCGGATTGCGGCGCAGCAATTTCTCTACGGCCAACCGCTGACCACGAATGGTGGCTCGCCAGCTATTTGATCGCTGCCAATGCTGGACTTGCCATTTGAGCAGATGGGCAACAAGTTGTACTAGACGAGACTCCAATTGATCGTAGTGACGATTGCCCAAGTCTTCAATTTCCTCTATCAGGTGCGCCTGATCCAGCAAGTGCAGTTTGCCTTGGCGCAGCAGGTCGACCTGTTGCTGAGTCCAGGAATAAAAATCGGTCTCGTAGAGGCATGGGGCCATGGGGATTGATTCCAGGTTAGAGCCTTAGAAGTTGTGGTTTAGGGCTTCCACGCAGCGATCGCAGATCGTCGGGTCTGCACTGCTCTCGCCCACATGGGTCGAGTAGTTCCAGCAGCGGTCACACTTCTGCCCCTCGGCATCCACCACGCCAATGCCCAGGGCATCGGACTCGCTGCTGCACTTGACGCCAACGAGGGCGGCGGGAGAATCCAGCACCTCCACCTGGGACACCAGGAACAGGTAGCGCAGTTCGTCTACATGGTTGGAGTCGGGGGCGATCGCATCCCCAGGGTTCATCGCCGCCAGTTTTTGCCGCAGATCCGCATCTGCCACATACAGCAGCGCTTTCGCCTCCAGTGAAGAGCCAATATCCTTCGCGGTGCGGGCCTGCTCTAGCACCCGGTTCACCTCCTGGCGCACGGTGCGAATCTGGCTCCAGGTCTCGGCCAGCTCTGGCTGCTGCCACTGGTCGTCGAGTTGCACCCAGCCCGCCTGAAAGACAGACCGGTGGGCGGTGGGGTAGGGCAGGTTTTGCCAGATGTCTTCGGCCATGTGGGAGAGCACCGGGGCAATGGAGCGGGCCAGGTTTTCAATGGCGATCGCCAGCACCGTCTGACAGCTCCGCCGGCGGAACGAATCTGCCGCGCTGATGTACAGCCTGTCCTTAGCAGCATCCAGGTAAAAATTCGACAGATCTACCGCGCAGAAGTTCTGCACGGTTTGGAAGAACCGGAAGAACTGGTAGGTCTCGAAGGCATCGGTGATGTCGGCAAACACCTCGGTCATGCGGTGCAGCATGTAGCGATCCAGCGCTGGCAGCTGGTCGTAGGGCACTGCGTCTTTGGCGGGGTCGAAGTCGTGCAGGTTGCCCAGCAAAAACCGCGCCGTGTTGCGAATCTTGCGGTACACGTCGGCCATTTGCTTGAGGATGTTGCCGCCCAGGGGCACATCGGAGGAATAATCGACCGACGACACCCACAGGCGCAGCACGTCAGCCCCGTAGGGAGGCTCGGTCTTTTGGTTTTTGCCGCCGTTGATGACGATGTTGGGGTCGACCACATTGCCGATGGATTTGCTCATCTTGCGGCCCTGCTCGTCGAGGGCAAAGCCGTGGGTGAGCACGGTTTTGTAGGGGGCGTGGCCATTCACCGCTACGCTGGTCAGCAGGCTGCTTTGGAACCAGCCCCGGTGCTGGTCAGAGCCTTCCAGGTACATATCGACCGGGTAGGCCAGCTCGCCGCGCTGCTGGGCCACCGCTGCCCAGGAAGACCCCGAGTCAAACCAGACATCCATGGTGTCGGTGCCCTTGCGGTAGGTGTGGCCGTTGTGGCGATACTGCTCGGGCAGCAGTTCTGCCTCGCTCAGCTCCCACCAGGCGTCGGACCCCTGCTCGGCAAAGATGGCTTTGATGTGGGCCAGGGTTTCCTCGTTCAGCAGCGGTTCCCCGGTTGCTTCGTCGTAGAACACCGGGATGGGCATGCCCCAGGTGCGCTGGCGCGAGATGCACCAGTCGGAGCGATCGCCCACCATAGCGGTAATCCGGTTCTCGCCCGTGGCCGGAATCCACTGCACCTCTTGAATGGCCTTGAGCGCCTGGTCGCGGAAGCCTTCCACCGAGGCAAACCACTGCTCGGTGGCCCGGTAGATGGTGGGCTGCTTGGTGCGCCAGTCGTAGGGATATTTGTGGACGTAGGGCTCGTGCTTGAGCAGCGAACCCGCGTTCTCCAGGGCCTCAATCACCGCTGGGTTGGCGTCCTTGAGCACGTTTAGCCCCTCAAAGGGGCCAGCCTCGGCGGTCATGTCGCCCTTTTCATCCACGGGGCAGAGCACCGGCAGACCGTAGCGCTGGCCCACCTTAAAGTCTTCGTCGCCGTGGCCGGGGGCGGTGTGGACTAGGCCTGTACCTGACTCAGTGGTGACATAATCGCCGCCGATCAAAATCGGGCTGGTGCGATCAAACAGAGGGTGGCGGTAGGTGGAATGCTCTAGGGCCGCACCCTTGATCTCGGCTTTGATCGTCAGCTCAGAGCCGAGGACTTGGCTCATGCGATCGCACAAATCTTTGGCGATGATCAAATACTTAAACGGGGTGCCCGAGGCTACCTCCACCACGGCGTAGGTCAGATCCCCATTCACCGCCACCCCTAGGTTAGCCGGAATCGTCCAGGGGGTCGTCGTCCAGATCGCCACGCCCAGCTCGCCCAGGTACGGCTCTAGCGCACGGGCGTCGGGGGATGCGCTCACCATGGGGAACGCGGCGTAGATACTGGGGGAGGTGTGGCCCTCGGGGTATTCCAGCTCGGCCTCGGCCAGGGCGGTTTGGGAGCTGGGGCTCCAGTGCACCGACTTAAGGCCGCGATAGATGTAGCCCTTCAGGTACATCTGGCCAAACACCTCGATCTGGGCCGCCTCGTACTCGGGCGTCAGGGTCATGTAGGGGTGGTCCCAGTCGCCCCAGACGCCGTAGCGCTTGAAGCCCTCCCGCTGGCGCTCGATGGTTTTGAGGGCAAAGGCTTTGGCCTTGTAGCGCAGCTTGAGCGGCGTCAGCTTCTCCCGCGCCTCGGCATCCATGGCTTGCAGCACCTTCAGCTCAATGGGCAGGCCGTGGCAATCCCACCCCGGCACATAGCGCACCCTGCGGCCCTTGAGCAGCTGATACTTATTAATTGTGTCTTTGAGAATTTTGTTGAGGGCGTGGCCAATGTGCAGGTCGCCGTTGGCGTAGGGCGGCCCGTCGTGCAGCACAAACACCTCGCCGGGGTTGTTGACCGACAGCGTTTCGTAGATCTGGTTCTCGGCCCAAAAGGCTTGAATCTCAGGCTCGCGCTTGGTGGCGTTGGCCCGCATGTCAAAGCGGGTTTGAGGCAGCAGAACGGTGTCTTTGTAGCTTTTGGTGTCTGTCACGGCCTGGGGTTAATTGGGGGTGAAGGATGGTTCGGGTTATTATCGCAGATTCGGCCCTGGGCACCGCGCCCAAGCAACCGTTTCTGGCCGGGTTTCTCTCTACATTAGGCCAGGTTGAGGGCAATTGCAGCGGGGGAATGGCGACTGGGCCGGGGGGCGATTGAGCAAATAGTGCTGACGGTGGCGAAGGCGTTGTCACAGTCTAGATATTGACCAGCTCCACAACCTGGCCAAGAGCGTGACAGTAGAATAGAAAAGAACAGAGATTATCGCCGTTTTCCTAGACCGTTTAGCTATGCCAGCTCAGCCTAAAACCAGACCGCTCGGGGAAGTGTTGCAGCGGGCCGGATTGCTCTCCCAGGCACAGCTTGAGGTGGTGCTTGAGGATCAGAAATGGCAGCCTGATCTGAGAATAGGTGACATTCTTGAGCTGCGCGGGTGGGTCAAGCGCGACGCCATTGATTTTTTTGCCGAACAGTGGCCGAAACTCGCCAAGGTTGGCCGCGATCACCCCATTGGGTATTACTTTCAGCAGGCGGGGCTGCTGAACGCTCAACAGGTAGACGCCCTGCTGCAAGAGCAGGCGCAGGCGGGGCTGAGAATTGGAGCGCTGGCGGTTTTACACGGATGGCTCTCCCAAGAGACCCTAGACTGGTTTCTGCGATCGCTGGCACCGGAGGAGTTTGCGTCGTCTGCCTTTATCAAGCGAAAGCAATCGAATAATGGCGATGGCCCTTCCGGGCCGGTCTTTGACCATCGCATCAGCCAAGCCGGTGAGGCGCGATCAAAGCCGCAGGCTACCCAGGCGCAACCTAGCCAGCCAAAGACGGTCACAGGCCCACAATTTAAAGAGCCACCCGAGCCCAATCTGGATGATATTGCCTGGGTCGATTAAATGGGATGATGACTAAACTCTGGTTATGGTAGATCTTCCCTGACTGACTCCGGAGTTGCTGGAGTAGATGACGGAGGTCATTGTGCAGGCCGTGGCCCTAGAGCAAAGCGGGTATCGATGGATTCCCAAGTACACCACGAGCCTGACCCAGACACCTTGGGCTGGCGGTTGACAAAGCCCAAGGTGCGATCGCTCAGCTGAGTTTCATTTACCCCCAGCTCAGCAACAATGCTGCTGGCGAGGCCATTTTGGTCGAGCAGCACCATCAGCAGGTGAGCGCTCTCGATTTGCTGCTGGCGCTGCTTGGCGATATCCTGCGATCGCACAATGGCATCCCAAGCTTTTTCGGTAAATAAATTTTGGGTGGGTCGCATGGCTCAGCTCTCCCTGGTTAATCCATAAATGCTCCGTATGGTTGCATTGTAGAAAGAGTGGCCGACTGAGCAGGGTCGATGTTCACGATTGTTCTCAGGCGGGTTGCCGCCTGTGGCCTAATAGCGTCGTTATGCAGTGGGTCGCAGTAGGCGGATGAACCCTGCTTGCTCAAAATGGCGCTCGGTCGATAATGCTTCAGCAATTTCGCTGTCGCGCATCAGCAAAAAGCTAACGGCATCACAGATAAACCCGGATATCTCACAACAATACCTTCGCCAAAGCGAGAGAGGGCTTCTGAAATAGAGTAGTGGTAACCAATACCTTCGCCAAAACGAGAGAGGGCTTCTGAAATAGAGTAGTGGTAACCAAA
>QBMN01000237.1 GCA_003241845.1 Shackletoniella antarctica
CCCCAAAACGAGCTAGACGCCAACGCCCCGCTGCTCACCTACAGTCGCCCCCAGAGCACCTACGGGGCCGAGCCGATCATGCTCGACTTTTATCTCACCAACGCGCCTCTGCACATGAGCGCCCAGGCCGAAGCCAACGACGACCTCCACGACTGGCGCATTCGCTGCACCGTCAACGATCAGAGCTTTGTGTTTGACCAGTGGCAGCCGATCTGGCTGAAGGGCTTTAAGCCAGGCCGCAACTGGGTGCAGCTCGAACTGATCGACGAAAGCGGCAACCCCATCGACAACCGCTTCAACAACACCGTGCGCATTATCGACTACCAGCCCGGCGGCAGCGACACCCTCTCTCGCCTGGTGCGCGGCGAGCTAGATATCAAAGACGTAGCGGGCATCATCGACCCCACCTACGCGCCGCCTGCCCCCCCTGAGCCAGAAGCCGAGCCAGCCGCCACCCCACAACCTGAGAACGCGGCACCGGAAGCGCTCGCACCGCCACCCGCCGAGGCCTCGGGAGCAGAAACTCAACCCGAGGCTCCTGCCCCTGAATCGGGGCCTCAGCCCGCGCCCTCCTTAGCAGAGCCGTCGGCAGAAAAATCTTCGGCAGAACCGCCCGCACCCGACGACCTAACCCCGGCTGAAAACGACGACGCCATCCAGCCCAATCCATCTCTGCGGCCCGAGGTGCCCCCAGCCGCCGAGGCCCTGGCCCCCTTAGCCCCAAAAGATCCTTCAGAAATCGCGTCTGAAGACAGGGGTGCGATCGCCCCAGAGAAAGAACAACCTAAGACCGACCGACCCAAGACCGCAGAACAGCCTGCCGACCCGCTCAACTCTTCAACGGCAGACAACTCAGCCGGAGATGATGGCGCTGTCTTAGAACTGCCAGAAACTCCCGCCGTCCCGCCTGTTCTAGTCGAGCCAGATACTCAGTCAGACATTGAACCAGAGGCCCTGCCCGAGCCTGAGCCACTGCCACCCCAACTACTCGTCTCCCCTGGGGAAAGGCCGACGCCGGCCTCAACCGATAAGGGCCTATTGGGTCGCTTTAAGCAGTGGCGCGGTCAGCCTGAGGCCGCCCCGGCACCAGAAGATTTTTCGACCAGCCCTCAGGCCATCCCCGAAGAGGTTCCCAACCCCGAGCCTGAACTGCCCCAGCAGCCCAACCCAGAGGCATCACCTCAGCAAACCGGGGAAATACCGGAGGACAGCGAGCCTTTGACCAAATCCAACGCCGCCAAACCCAACGTCACCGAACCCAACGTCACCGAACCCAATGCCACCCTGCTCAGGCCACAGCAAGACGCTCCTGATTTAGAGCAGGCCCCTGATACCGATGAGGAGGAGCAAGGCTCGGTCGAGCTACCGCGCCCTAACTCGCGGCCCAGAGGGGAGCGATCGCCCATCGCCCCAGAGGTTCGCCCCTTTATCTAGGGTTGAATTGACTTATCTAGGGTTTAGGAGAGGGCGTATCCAGCGGTTGGGGGAGTAGGCAAAAAAAGCGGGTGCAGGGAGAATAGTTCCTGTACCCAACCCAAATAATACCTATGAGCATAGCGCCCAGCCTGAGCGAATGGCTAGAGCAACCGGAACGACAAGCCCGACTGTCAGCCCTGTCAGCAACGACGACCCTGCCTGAGATGGTGATGGTAGCGTTGCAATTGGGGTTGATGGTGGCCCGCTGGCTACTGGAGTCGGAGCTAAAGAGTCGTGCACAAGCGCCCGAGGCATGGCCGAACTGCTCGCACTGCGGGAGTCGCCTGCACTCCAAAGGGTTTCAGCGGCGTCAGATGCAGACCTTAGTGGGCGCGATTGCCTGAAAGCGTCGAGTGGGTCGTTGTCCCAAGGGATGCCCTGGGAGCCAGCGGGTGCCGCTCGACGAGGCGTTGGGCATCGCCCCGTACCAGCAAAGCAGTGAGGAATTGGTGCGCTTAGGCTGCTTGCTGAGCGTGATGATGCCCTATGCCCAGGCCAGTGAGGTGTTGCGGCAGTGGAGCGGGCTTTCGGTCAGCGCGGCCAGTCTGTGGAACTGGGTGCAGCAGGTGGGGCAACGAGCCGAGGCGGCTCTGGCTGAAGCCTTGAGCCGTCAAGCCTCAGGCGAGGCGGTGAGCCCTGAGGCTATCGACGAGGTCTTGGCGGCCCTGCCCCTAGCGATTGGGGCAGATGGGGTGATGGTACCGTTTCGTCCTACCCCGAAGACTCCCGTTGGCGCCATTCAGTGGCGGGAGGTGAAAGTTGGCATCCTGGCCCGCTTAGGCACTCGGGTCACCCGGGCCGGAACGACCGTCCCCCTACTGCTGAGACGCCGACTGGTGGCGGTGTTGGGCACCATTGACGACTTCATCCCATCCATCCAACTGGAAGCCACCCGACAAGGGGTGGACACCGCGCCGGTCGTAGTCTGGCTCAGCGATGGCGGACGCGGCTTCTGGCGGGTCTACCGCACCTGCTTTGCGACCGCTATCGGCGTGCTCGATTTCTTCCATGCCGCCGGCCATCTGGCTCGAGCCACTCAGGCTCTCTTTGGCACTCTCCAGTCCGCCGAGGCCCTGGCTTGGTTCCGCCGCTGGCGCCATCTGCTGCGCCACGGTCAAGCCCACCGGGTCAGGCGCGCCTTAACCCAGTTGATTCATCTGCCGGGCTGGTCGGACTCAGCCTTCTCCACCCTGCTCCAGGTGCAGGCCTACTTCCAGCGGCACCATCGTCATACTCGGTATCAGCACTTTGAGCGACTGGGCCTCCCCTTGGGCTCGGGGATGGTCGAAAGTGCTTGTAAATGGCTGATTCAGCAGCGCTTCAAGGGCGTTGGCATGCGCTGGAGCGACGATGGCTTTAACCATCTTCTTCTGCTCAGGCTGGCTTGGGCCAATGACCGCTTTGATGACCTCTTTCCCTCGGTTCCCAGGTCACTGGCTGACCCTTCCCCTAACCTCTAGATACGCCCTTTAGGAGATTTCTAGGAAAGAAAATACCAGCCTTGATCCGGCGACTATAGCCGCTGTAGGGTGGGCACTGCCCACCATCGGGGAAACTATTTTCTAGAAGTCACCTTAATTGACTAACCGCAGGGTGAGGGGGTAGCGGTAGGCAACCCCTTCGTTGGCCTTGACCGCCGCCAAAATCGCTAGCACCAGCCAGGCAATGCCCAAGACAATCATTAAGGGAATTCCAATTACCACAAAAACCAACACCAGAGACACCAGCATGTAGATGGTCATAGAAATGTTGAAATTAAGCGCTTCCTTAGCCTGGTCGTTGACAAACGACATCTCATCGCGCTTGATCAGCCAAATGATCAGCGGGCCGAGAATACTGCCAAAGGGAATAATAAAGCCAGACAAAGCGCTGAGGTGAGCCAGCATCGCCCACATGCGAGATTCTGGGTTTGAGTCGAGTTGGTTCATTGTTGCAACTGAGGTAGGTAACGTCAAAAAGAGTCGATCTGCCGCCAAACTAACTCACCAGGCCATATAGAGTCTCTAGCCCGCTTACAAAATGTAGTATTCAAAGCTATTAACCCCTGCCTCCGTTGCATCTGCTCTGGAAACAGGGGTTAATACCCAAATCTTAAGCCGTGCAACCTGAGCAGAGTCAAAGGTGCGCAGCTTAGAAGTAATGGCAAAGAGTAAACTTACTCTTCGTCGTCGTCATCTTCATCGGTGGGGTACACAAAGCTGGTAGACCGCCCGGTGAGTACAGACTTGCCGAGGGACAGGGCTTTTTGGGCCTGTAGTGCCCCGGTGCGCTTCCAGGTGGCGCGACGCTGGTCACGCTTTTGTTTGGAGGTTTTCTTCTTGGGAACCGCCATGACAGCAACCGTTAATAGTTCACAACCTTCCAAGCATATAGCAAGAACCAAGTTCTACGCAATTTTGTTTTCGGGTTGCAGGCTGGGCTAATTATCCCCAGCGCCTGGGGCATCATCCATCACCAGATAGCGAGAGGCCTCAAAATACTGTGCCCACTGGGTGATGTCGGGGATGAGCCGCCACTGGCTCCGGCTCACGGGCACGGTCAGGATGGGCACCGAGATGCCCTGGTTGTCGCCAATCACGGTGACGATCACATCGGTCATCAGCACGTCGGCATCAAAGCTGCGCTGAACGGCGGCGCGGGCAATAATTTCAGACCGCAGCACCAGGGTTTCAAAACTTTCGCCCTGCTCGCGCACCACGTAGAGATTGACCCGCGAGGTGTAGGCCTGGGCGACGGGTGGAGCAACTAGGGCAGGCAGGGCCACGCTACCAAAGCCCACCAGCGCGGCCAGCGACAGCCGCAGCCCCAGGGCGGCTGTTCGAGATTGGCGATCGCGTCCCCTCGAACTAGACCCTTTCGAACTAGACCCTTTCAAACTAGACCCCTTTGAATTAGATAGCGATTCCATGGTCTGCTGCTCCACACATCCCCGCAGGATGCCCCAAAAAGTGCCTTAACGATAGCGACAGAGCCAGCAATCGTCAATAAAGAATTGTCCCAGGAGTTGCCCCAGAAGTCGCTCCAGAAGTCGCTCCAGGCCTCAATCTTCCGGCTGGGCTTCCGTTTGACCCCACAGGCGCTACTATTGCAGGTGAATTTTCAACCCCTATTCTCGCTCTTCGGGAGGCGTCTGCAAGGCATGGCAAGCCACTGGCCCGTGATCGTTGGCATCAATCAATATCAATCGCTTCAGCCCCTGATGTACGCCCAGTTCGACGCCCTCGAACTGCGCGATTTTTTGGTCAATGAGGTGGGCTTGCCTCCCCAGTACTGCTCGCTGCTGACCGATGTGTCGCCCATGGTCTACCAGGGCGCGGCGGCTCCCACCCAGGATGTATTGCTGCAACGGCTGGCCCAGAGCTGCGATCGCGCTGGCCCCGAAGACACGGTGTGGTTTTTCTTTAGCGGCTACGGCGTGCAGTGGCAGGGGCAAGACTACCTGCTGCCCATCGATGCCGACCCCAACCGCATTGAGCAGACCGGCATTCTAATCCAAACCATTCTGGAAAAACTCGCCCAGGGCAACCAGCGCCAGTCGATTGTCATGCTCGACATCAACCGGCCCCAGAGCGCCCTCAACCCGGCCTCCGGTAGTCAGGGGCTGGGTGCCCAGGCGATCGCCCTGGCCCAGGAGCTAGCCATTCCTCTGGTGCTCTCGTGCCAGCCCGACCAGTTTTCGCAAGAAACCCTGGCAGTGCGCCACGGCCTGTTTACCGAAGCCCTGATTGAGGGCATGCGGTTCCACGGCTGTATGACCCTGGCCCAGCTGATCGAGTATTTGGGCGATCGCCTGCCCGAGTTGTGTCAGCACCACTGGCGACCCGTGCAAAACCCGGTGGCGGTGGTGCCCCCCGGCCAGCAGCACGCCATGCTGGTGCCCCCTAGCCTGGTGGGGCAAATGCCCATTGGGGTGCCCCCCGAGGATGAGGCGTTTCTCCCTGATCAGTCTGAGCCTGAGCTAGTGATGCCCCTGCTGGGTGAAGCGCCCCAGTGGGAGACAGAATGGGACATCCAGCCTGTCGACCCAGCCGCTGGTGAAGCGCCCCCGGTAC
>QBMN01000238.1 GCA_003241845.1 Shackletoniella antarctica
CCTCCCTCACCTCCCCGCCAGACTTCTGGGGAGACACATAGGTCTCCCCCTACCACCACCCCACTATCCCCATGCAACCGCCAACCGATCGCATCAAACTTTCTCAATCGGCCAAAGATCAGCTGCTCAAGCTCAAGCGCGTCACTAAAATTCCCACCTGGAATGTGCTCTGTCGCTGGGCCTTGTGTCGATCTCTAATGGAACCGTCGATACCCTCACCCGTGCCTATCCCCGCCGACAGCAACCTGGAGATGACCTGGCAAGTCTTTGGTGGCCCCATTGCCGACCAGCTTCTCACTGCCCTCAAACAGCGCTGCCACCAAGACAAGCTGGGCACCGATGCAGAAACCCTCACGACCCAGCTACGCCTGCACCTGCACCGAGGCATCGGCTACCTGGCGGGTGATCCGAATTTGAAATCGATTGAAGACTTTTGCCAACTCGCGTTGTCTAAGGACTGAAAAGCAATGGCTGCACGCTACCATCCGACAAAATCTCTGGCAGCCACTCATCGCCCCGATGCTCGGTGCCGTCCCACTTTTCGGGCCAGGTCTCAGCAGCAATCAGCTCTCGAATGCGGGCCAACTCTTCGGCGTTAATCAAACAAATATCCGGCTGATCCATCTGGGCCGCGCCCGCATTGACCTCAGCCTCAATCCGCAGAATTTCCCCCAGCATCCACTCTCTCGTTTCCAGGGTCAGCGGCCCCAGGCGACCCTGCTTTTTCGCCAAAGAGCCATCTTTCTTCACTTCCCCATGCTTACGCAGGCGGTACTGAGGCTTCTTGACTTCCCAATACAATGGGCGCAGCTGTCGCAGTGGGGAGAGATACGTCCACTTGGGGTTAGCCAACACTCGCTCTAGGGCTGCATCTTCCTGCACCAGCGGGCAGCCAATACAGCCGGTGCGAGCATTGATCGACTCCGTTTCGCCCAGGTCATCTTGCGGGTCGTGGCCATAGACCTCGGCAATGTCAAAGGTGGGGTAGCCCAGCTCTATATCGGCCTGCACCAGCCAGTCCCATACATGGCAGACCCGCCAGTGCAGCAGCGGGGCCAGGGTGTCGGCCACGGCAGTGGAGGTGGTTTGCTGAAACCAGCCCTGGCCGCACTCGCCCCCGTCACGGCTACAGCTCATGGCGATGCGTTGATCGCGGGCGGCAGATTCGCCCACGCGCACCCCCGTGAGCATGAGAAACTTTTCGCCCCGCTCTTGGCGCAAGGTTTCTAGCTCTCGCTCCATGCTCATGACCTTGAGCTTAGGCGTACACCAGCGGAACGTGTTCGACGGTGGGGGAACGCCCCGCCCCAATATATAGACAAAGTAGCGGTGGTCGAGCTTAGGCAGCACTACGCGGGTATCAAAGCCCCGTTCTTTTAGTTTGTCGAGCAGTGCCATAGCGGCATTGTGCAGAGGCGGTAGCTCCTGGCGGGTATCGGCATAGAGCACCGTAACACTCGCGGGTCGAGGCACCAGTCCTCGCTCGAGCAAATCGGCAACTAATGTAACAGTGGCTGAAGAATCTTTACCGCCCGAGAATGCGATCGCCCAATGCTTATACAAAGAACCATAGTGGCGCAACGACTCCACCGATAGCTCAATGCTGCGGTCTAGGGAGAGGCGATCGCTTTCAAACAGACTTAGCGTTCTCATGCAGGGCCAAACACTACGGGTAGGGGTATTCTAACGGCAAACCCTAGGGGGTGACGCTCTATTTAACTTATGGTTCTCCTTCAGGCCCTGGATCTAAAGGGGCCTGCCGTTGTTGAAATCTAGCCATACGAGCTTGTATGTCATCAACAATTTGCTCAAGCTCCACCAAATCTGTTGCCAAAATGTAGCGTTTAAGAATAGTTTCTAGAGCATCTATATCAACGGGATAGCGAAGCATTAGAAGCGTAATATCACTTTCATAGATGCTTACCTTATCAAACTGGCCTTGGCTATAGAGAGAGGGCAACCCATAGAGTTTGAGTAATACTAACCCCTCTACAGTGGCACAGTAGATTGTGCGATCGCCAAACTGTCTTTTTGTAGAATAATTCTCTAAAACTAGCTTGAATAAGGGATTTTGCGTTAAAAGTAAATCGATCTGTAGCTGTTCAAAAGCTGTCCTGACAAAGTTTTTGTCTTCTTCAGCAACGACCAGTTCTGGGAGTTCTCTAAGAGACTGTCGAGCCAGAATAAAATCTACATCCTGGGTGTTGCGGCCATCAACATAACTCAGCAATGCGACTCCGCCCACTAACAGATAACTAATTTGCCGCTGGTCTAATAGGTCAAAAAGGCGATCTACTACTTGCGGCAAACTGTCCCCATTGGCAATATCACCATTCCAGTTTTTCATATCAAAGACCACACCGTTGCGAACAATTTCGCCGATTGCTAAGGTCATAGCACTTATCCCAATACGCTAAAGACAAATCTTGGGGCGGCAACTCTTTATACAAGCGTACTACAAATGGCCGACCGTACAGATACTAAACTATCCCTAAGGGCAAGTCAGCTTTGCTCAGCAAGACTAGCTCAACTCTGCCAGCGCAGTCCTATAGGCAAATGCTTGCCCAATGCGTTCTACATCCACCCATCAGCCCTACCATCTCTAGATCAATCTCTACGTCAGCAAGAGCAGGCCGCCCGAACCCTTTTGAAAGGGGAACGGCCCTTCACCCTGGTCAAATTCCACTTCGACCAGCCCAAACTCTCCTATCTCTACTACCCAGAGTTTGATCAAGATCCTCATCCCCTGCTGCGAACCAGCACCATTGTGAACCTGGCCACGGGCACCGTAGAAACCCGCGATTACAGCGATGCCCCCAACCCGCCGCTATTGCACCGCAAAGAGACCTTTCTCGCCCCAGATTATCCCCACTACAACCGCTTTGCCCATTTGACCCGTCAGCAAGTGGCCCTGGGTCTGCTCGACAACTCCCGCGAAATTGGCACCCAACTTAACTGGGAGCGTCGTCTCACCCAGCAGGGCATCGAAATTCACAACCACGCCCTCGCCTGCCCCATCAAAGCGACTCAACAAGCTAAGCCCAAGATTCAGCGGCATAAAGCTGCGATCGCCCGTGTCACCGCCTCCAAACCCGTCCGTCTGGCCGTCGAAGCGGGCCTCTTCCCCACAGACACCACCTACTTCGACTACGGCTGCGGCCACGGGGCCGACATCGAATACATTCACCGCCTGGGCCTCACCAGCGCCGGTTGGGATCCTCACTTTCGCCCTGACGTGTCCCACACCTTCGCCGACGTGGTGAACCTGGGCTATGTCATCAACGTCATCGAAGACACCGCCGAGCGACGAGAAGCCCTAATTAACGCTTGGAACTTGGCCCAGAAGGTACTCATTGTCGCTGCCCAGGTGCTGATCGACGATCGCACCCGTGGGGTAATCGCCTACGGCGACGGCATCATCACCAGCCGCAACACCTTTCAAAAATACTACGAGCAAGAAGAACTCAAAGCCTACATCGACCAAGTGCTCGGCGTAGACGCCATCCCCATTGCCCTGGGCATCTACTTTGTCTTTCGCGACGAGGCCCAGGCGGAAGCCTTCCGAGCTTCCCGGTTCCGTTCGCGCGCTACCGCTCCCCGCATTCGCCTCAAGGTCAGCAAGTTTGAGGAATACCGCGATCGCCTCCAGCCCCTGATGGACTTCTACACCGATCGCGGTCGCCTGCCTACCTCCGAAGAAATGGCAACGCAGGTAGGGGCGCACAGCTGTGCGCCCCTACAAGAGACCTTTGGCAGCATCAAGCGGGCGTTCACCGTCGTTCTGCAAGCAACCGATGTGGGGGAATGGGATGCGATCGCCGACAAGCGCCGCAACGATCTGCTGGTGTACTTAGCTCTCAGCCACTTCGGCAAACGGCCCAAATTCAAAGACCTATCCCCCTCGGTGCAGTCCGATATCAAAGCCCTCTTCGGCAGCTACCAGCAAGCCTGCACCGCCGCCGACCTGATGCTCATGACCCTGGGCCGCACAGCGATGATTGAGCAGCGCTGTCGCCAGAGCGAGATCGGCCAGCAGCGCCCTAACTCCCTCTGGGTGCATGTCTCGGCTCTAGACCAGCTCGATCCGCTGCTCCGTCTCTACGAAGGCTGCGCCTCCCGCACCATTGGCCGACCGGAAGAAGCGACGGTGGTGAAATTCCATGTGCAGAAGCCCCAGATCACGTATTTGGCATTCCCAGAGTTCGACAAAGAGCCCCACCCAGCGTTGAAGACCAGTATGGCGATCAGCCTTCAGGATCTCTACGTCCGCTATCGCGACTACGACCCCGACAACCCACCTCTGCTCCACCAAAAAGACCAGACAATCGCGCCCGACTATCCAGGCTATGCCAAGTTCGCCAAACTCAGCCAGCAAGAGCAAAAGTGGGGACTACTCGACGATATAAAAGCCATCTTTGATCGCCGGGGTTGGGAGAAGTGTTTGTTAGAGCACGGAGCCGAGTTGAGAGGACACCGGGTGGTGCAGCGCAAAGCCCAACAAGGGGACGACTCGTCAGTTAGGTAGCAAGGGGGTAGGGAGCGGCTTAGTTAGGGTGCTAGTCTGGGTGGATCTCGGTATAAAAGTACACGGTGTGCGGAATCGTGGTTTTGGATACTGTAGATACAGAGAGTTAGCCACGTAAGCAAAAATACGTTCCCTTACCGTGGCCAACGCTCCTCCACCTGTCGCAAAGTTGAGCATAGTATGGGGCATTCCTACGCAGAGTCGGTAGCGCTAAGCTGCCCAAGCTGTCGGGCAGAGTTTGTGGCGCAGTGCTGGCAGATTGTGGATGGGGTAGAACGTCCAGACCTACTGAAGCGAATCCAGCGTGGCAAGTTGCACCGCATGGTGTGCCCCGACTGTGGCCAGGTCGCCGCTAACCTAGACCAGCCCCTGTTGATTTACCGACCAGGGCAAACGCTGCCGTTGCTCTTTTCTCCAGCGGAGAAGACGAGCCCAGAAGAAGATCAGACCCAGTCGCAGGCATTGGTAATGCGGTTACGGCAAGGGTTGGGTACGGCTTGGCAAGACCGTTGGGTTGAGCAAGGCCTTACAGGAGTGCCTCGGCAGCAGTTGGCCCAAGTACTGGAGTCTGGGTTGCCTGTTGAGGTCAGTGGTGAGTCTCCTAGTTCTGAGAAGCTAGGAGACTTACGAAGTATTTTGCAGGAACTGTCGCAACCCGTGCAGGATATCCGGCAGATGGGGCGGCGGGTGGAACTGTGCCGCCAGGCGCTGACCCTGGTGTCGCACCAGGGTAACGAGGAGCTTTGGGCAGCACTACAGGGAAAATTGGGCATTAGTTTGCAACAAAATCCACTGGGCGATCGGGCGCAGAATATGGAGGATGCGATCGCCGCCTACCAGCAGGCCCTCACCGTGATGACGCAAACGGCGATGCCGGTGGATTGGGCCACCACCATGATGAATCTGGCAACCGCATACTCTAACCGCATCCGGGGCGATCGGGCGCAGAATATGGAGGATGCGATCGCCGCCTACCAGCAGGCCCTCACCGTGA
>QBMN01000239.1 GCA_003241845.1 Shackletoniella antarctica
GGCCTCAGGTGATGAGGGGGCAGCGCGCTCCAGCCGCCGCACATCCTCAAACAGCGCCTGAATGGTGGGAATGCGCCCCTCTAGCCGCCGCCAGATCTGCACCAGGCGAATCAGCGCCTCGCGCTGTGGCTCGGTGGGGGTGTAGCTGGTGGGAATGCTGGCGGCAAAGTCGAGCAGGGCGCGGTCGAGGGTGCGGGCCGAGGCCACCAGGGCGGCCTGGTCGTCGGCATTTTGCACCAGGTCGTCGGGGTTGACTCCCAGCTGCTGAATGGCAGCGGTGCGCGAGTCGAGGCCAAACCAGCGGCGGTAGCCCTCGGTCAGGGCAAAGCGCAGGTCGCCCTGTCCGCTGTAGGCATCGGGAATTTTTTGCACAAAGGCGATCAGCGCCGGGTCAACAATGTCGAGGTTGGTTTCGGTGGCGAAGGGGTCGTTGGTCAGCAGCCAGGCGATCGCCTCCTCGCGCGAGTCTAGCTCGCGCCAGATTTGCACCAGGCGAATCAGCGCCTCTCGCTGGTTGGGGTAGCCCGCGTAGTAGCGCCCGGCAGACTGCACAAAGGCCACCAGGGCATTGTCGAGGGCGGCTTCGTCGGGCACCTGGTCGACCACGGGCACCCCCAGCACCTCGTAGGCCGCCGCCGCCGTATTCAGCTGCCGCCACAGACGCACCGTTTCTACCAGGGCCTGGCGCTGAAAGTCGAGACGACCGTAGTTGGGCGGCACCCGCTCGGCAAAGGCCAGCAGGGCGGGGTCGAGCTGAGCCAGGCTCTGGGGCAGCTCGACCCCGCTGTAGTCGGCGCTGATGTCGTCTAAATAGGCTTGCAGCAGGGCGGCAGGGTCGCTGGGTTCGAGCTGGGCGGCATCGCGATCGCCCGCCGCTGGGGTAAAGCCCTTGGCCACCGCCTGGAGAAAGCGATCGCTATAGCGGCCCACGCTGGCATCCCAAATGTCGGCCCCGGCCCAGCCCTGCTCAATCAGCTCATTGGTGAGGCTGCGTACCGTGTTGGCTGCGTACTGCACCTGGGCCGCAAAGGTGTCGATTTCCGCCATCGCCAGCTGGTTGGCCGGGTCAATGCCCAGGCCGGTCTCGCCGTCGGTGAGCTGGGGTTCACTGTGCACGGCGTAGAGAGCCGCCAAAATCGGCTTGTGCACCCCCGCTCGGCCCCCTTCGAGTAAGTAGTAGTAGTTGCGTTGATCGGGTGCTAACGTGCTCATAGCGTTCTGGTGGTAGTTGCTGGCGACCATTGCTGGCAATCATGGCCGCGCCCTAGGCCGCAAAATCCTGAAATATACCAAGTCCCGCTCAGGATCTGTAGTTTTCCACAGGTAGAACTCCACTGCTGGACTTGGATGAGGTTGATCTCGCAGTAACCACAAAGTGTAGATCCGATGGGCGAAGTTCAATCAATCCCCACCCCTGGTTTTTTAGATTTTCCGGCGGTGAAGCTGCTGGCCACCGACATGGATGGCACCCTCACCCGCCAGGGCAAGTTTACCGCTGCCCTGCTGCAAGGGCTAGAGCGACTCCAGGCAGCGGGGCTGCCGGTGGTGATCGTCACCGGACGGTCAGCGGGCTGGGTCAACGGCTTGGCCCACTACCTGCCCGTAGCCGGGGCCATGGCCGAAAACGGCGGCATTTACTTCCCCAAGGCTGGCCCCTCAGAGCCACTGATCGAAATTCCCGACCTGGTGGCCCACCGCCAGCAGCTACAAGGGGCTTTTGCCCATTTACAGCGGCGCTGGCCCCAGCTGCAAGCATCTGACGACAACCGCTTTCGCCTCACCGACTGGACCTTTGACCTGACCGGGCTAACCCAGGCCAACCTCGACGAAATGGCCCAGCTCTGCCAAACCCTGGGCTGGGGCTTTACCTACAGCACCGTGCAGTGCCACCTCTACAAACCCGGACAGTCAAAGGCGGCGGGCTTGCAGCGCATGGTGCAGGGCCACTTTGCCGATATCTCCACCACCGAAGTCATCACCCTAGGCGACAGCCCCAACGACGAAAGCATGTTTGACCCAGCCATATTTCCCCGTTCGGTGGGGGTCGCCAACGTCAAAGACTACTGGCAGCGCCTCAGCCATCGCCCCGCCTACGTCACCCAGTCTGCCGAGGTCGCCGGGTTTTTAGAACTGGTAGATGCCCTAATCACGGGGCTATGAGAGCGTTGCGACACTGCGTAGAATCATCGGTTGCAGAATGATCGGTTGTCGTCGAAGCTTCCGTGGGGGCAAATAGTTGTTGGTCTATGATGAAGGCACAGCCATTGTGCGTCTATCTAACAGCCTGATTCACAGTTATGCTCCTGATTTTTAATGGCCTTTACCCTTTCCCATGAAAGCTATTGAGACCACTGCCACAATTAACAGTCAGGGCCAACTGGCCCTTGATTTTCCCCTAGCCTCGACGCACAACCGCCGTGTCCGGGTCATTGTCCTTATTCCCGAAGAAGGAGACAGTGATGACACCTTGGCAGACGACCCAGACGACGACCCCATAGAACTAGTCGCTGAAGGTATTCGCGAAGGTTGGCAGCAGGCTTTGACGGGCAAGACCCGCCCTGTTGCCCAACTTTGGGATAGGTTAGATGTCGAACGATCGCCCAGTTCAAGTCAGCTTCACCGAGCGCTTTGAAAAAGAGATGCGCCGCCTTGTCAAACGCTATCGTCATATTCAGCTTGATATTCAGCCTATTATTGAGCAGCTCCAAGCTGGGGAGATTCCAGGCGATCAAATCCCCAACCTCGATCACGCTGTCTTCAAAGTCAGGGTCAGAAATACTGACATTCAGAAGGGTAAAAGCGGTGGCTATCGCGTTATTTACTATCTTCAGACTGCGACACAGATTTTGCTGATCACAATTTACGCAAAATCAGATCGCTCAGATATTGCCGCAGCTGAGATTCGAGAGATTCTGAATCGCGCCGAAGAGGATTTGGAGAAATAGCGCCTACACTGGCGGAAGCAAGTCTTCAACAAATAGGAAATGAGCTGGAGGATTGTTTTCTATCCCCCAGCTTATTCAGCCAGACCAAATTGTTCTCTAGGCTTTATTCCAGAGTTCTAGGACTCCTGCGGGGGGCAACCAGCTGGCGATCTCCTGAATGCGTTCTTCAGAAAGCTCGCTTTTGGTGGCCGAAAACACCGCTTTCACCGCTCGCTTACAGGCGGTTTCTCGGTCTTCGAGGGTGCTCTCTAGGCCGCCTTCGTTGGCGACGCGAAACAAAAATCGATCAGAGTCGATTTTGAAGATGCCCGGCCCCTGCCAGGGTGGACGCACCCGGCTAAGAAACCCCACCAGCGGATTGGTGTCTTGCCACAGGTCGGTGACCTCCATTTGCAGCGACTTGTCTTTGGCGGGAATGACCTCTTCGTGCAGCTCATCGGCCACGCGGTCGGCGGCGTCGGTGGTCATCAGGTCGCGCATGACGCGAAACACCACTTCGGTGAAGTCGCGGGCTTCGTAGGGGTCTGTAAGGCCGCCATCAGTCATCACCTTCTCTAGGAAAGACTGATCGCGCTCGGCGATCGCCGCCCTAGCGCCATCGGCCTGGGCCGACGGATTTTTGTTGATTGTTCCATCTACCATGGGGAATCCTTTCGTGACCTTTCTCAATCTGACAATGTGCTTGCCTATATAGTTATTGTTAAAAAAGTTTAAGCCGCTCAGCGTCTGCCATAGGTGCCAGTTGGGCTGGGTCAGAAGATAGAGATAGGGGCCGGCCAACCCTTTGCCCAAGGGCTGAGCCGTCGAAAGATTTGGCTGTGGGTAACGGGGTACACATAATTTTTCAGGGCAGAACTTATTATGACAAGTGCGTTGGGCATCCCAACCGTCGTCGTATCGGGGTTTGTCTTCCCAGTTTTGTCGCCGATTTGAGTCAGTTTTAGCTCAACCCCTACTCCTCACTTCTAACCATGTCCACCAAAACCTGGAATGGCCTGCCCTTTACCGGCCTCACCGAAGACTTTGACCCCCAGTGGCTGCTGACGCCCGAGCAGCAAACGCTTCAGGCGAAGCTGATCGAGCTGTGTGCGGCGGTGCTCAGGCCCAATGCGATCGCATCAGACCGCAACCTAATCTACCCCCGCAAAAATTTCGAGGCGCTGGCATCTCTGGGGTTGCTGAGCCTGTTTGTGCCCAAAGAATGGGGTGGCCTGGGCGAAAACCACATTTGCGCCGCCATGGTGGTGGAAACCATCGCCCGCTACGGCTGCCCCAGCACGGCGATGTGCTACACCATGCACCTGGGGGCGGTGGCGGCGGCCCTGTTTCGCGCCCACGATAGCCCAGAGCTGCAAAGCCTGCTGAAGCGGCTCGACAGCGAGGTGCTGATCGGCACGCTGTCCTACTCTGACCCCGAGACTGGGTCGCACTTTTGGTACCCCGTCTCCTCTAAGGCGACGGCCACCCCCGACGGCTGGCAGGTGAATAAAAAGGCGTCGTGGACGACTTCGGCGGGGTTTGCCGACTGGTACATCGTGCAAACCACCAGCCCCCATTTCTCGGGAGATTTTTCTGACCTCTCCTGCTTTTTGATCTATGCCGACGAGGTGCAGGCCGAACCCCACAAGTGGGATGCCCTGGGCCTGCGCGGCAACCAGTCGGGCACCCTGCTGGTGGATGGGGTGACGATACCGCGCGATCGCATGGTTGGCCCCGAGGGCGACGGCACCGCCTCCAACGATGAGATCGTAGACCCCTTCTTTTTGCTCTGCTCGTCGGCCTGCTGGAACGGGATAGCGCTGGGGGCGATCGACATCGCCAAGGCCCACGTCACCCGCAAAAAGCATGTGGATGTCGGCATGCGCGTCGCCGACTACCCGACCATTCAAGACTATTTCGGCGAAGCCATCATGGACACCAGCGCCTGCCGCATGTTCACCTTCTCCATGGGCCAGCTGATGGATCAGCTCACCAACGACTGCGACTGGGTGATCCACGCCGACACCAGCGCCCTGCCCCGCGCCGCCCACCTGCACTGGTATTGGCAGATCAAGTTTGAGGCGGCCAAGAATGTGGCCCATGTGTGCGACAAAATGCTCCACGCCTGCGGCGGCTCTGGCTTCAAGAAAGATATGGAGATCGAGCGTTACCTGCGCGACGGCAAGGCGGGCTGGGTGATGGGGCCAACCAACGAGGTGCTGCGCCAGTTTGTCGGCAAGGCGGCCCTGCTGGGGTTTGACTCGCTGGACTACTGGAACCAGTCGGTCAACGAGCGGGTGCTGCACAATGAGCTGAAGAAGCTCGACCCCGACGCCAAGCGCCAGCTGGCCGAGTCACTGCTGGCCGATTTAGAGAACGCCAAACAACCTGCCACCCCCATCCCCGTCGCCGCCGCGTAGGGTGGGCATTGCCCACCATTGAGCGTCTGCCGACAAAAGATCCTGCCCAACATCCC
>QBMN01000023.1 GCA_003241845.1 Shackletoniella antarctica
CCCCATGGCCCACCCGCTCCCCCCTGAAATCGAAGCCCTCAAATCCTCTTTGGAGGCCAAGGGAGTCAAGTACGCCCTGGCCAGCTATGTGGATATCCACGGCATGGGCAAGGCCAAAATGGTGCCGGTGGCCCACCTGGGCCAGATGATGGCGGGTTCAGAGCTGTTTACCGGCGCGGCCCTCGACGGCGTGCCCCAGGCGATCAGCGATGAGGAAGTGGCGGCAATGCCCGATCCGGCCTCGGCCCCGGTGATCCCCACACCGAAAACATGTACGACTATTCCCTAGCCGACCTCAAGACCAGGCACATCGACATGCTGCCCCGCACCCTGCAAGAGGCGATCGACGCCTTTGAGGCTGACCCGCTCAGCCGGTTGGTGATGGGGCCGCTGATGTACCAGACCTACATCGACTTTCGCCGTCAAGAATGGGAGGAATACCACAACCACATTTCCGACTGGGAAATTAAACGCTATCTGAAGTTCTTTTAGCGATCGCCCGTTGATCGCCCAGACGCCCAAACTTCTCCCTAGCGCTATCCAGATTTCTCCCTCAGCTTTCTCTGTAGTTTTTTGAGACTCATAACCACCGCTATGAAACGACGTACCTTTTTACCCACTCTGTTTGCCTTCTTTTGCACGCTGTTGATCACCGTCAGCTGTGCCCAGAGCACCCCCCAGGCCGATGCCCCAGCGGAGGGCACCGCCGACGCGCCCGTGACCGCTACAACTGGAGAACCTGTGAAGCTGGGCTATAGCAGCTGGGCGGGCTGGTGGCCCTGGGCGATCGCCGAAGAAGAAGGGCTATTCGAGAAAAATGGGGCCAACGTCGAGCTGATCTGGTTTGACGGCTACCTAGAGTCGATGCAGGCCCTGGCCGCCGGGCAGCTTGACGCCAACAGCCAAACCCTCAACGACACGATTTCCTTTGCTGGCGACGCGGTCAACGGCATGGTGGCGGTGCTGGTCAACGACAACTCCGCTGGCAACGACAAGGTGATTGGGGCCGAGGGCATCAACACCGTCGCCGATCTGGCGGGCAAAAGCATTGCCCTAGAAGAAGGCGTCGTGGGCGACTTTTTGCTCAGCCTGGCCCTAGAAGATGCGGGTCTAAGCCGCGCCGATGTAGAGATTAAAAACCTGGAAACCGGGGCTGCGGCCACGGCCTTTGCTGCTGGGCAGGTAGACGGTTTTGCGGGCTGGGTGCCCTTCTGGGAAACCGCCCTGTCTCGCGAGGGCAGCCAAGAGCTGGTGACGTCTGAAGAGTATCCCGGCGCAATTCCCGACCTGCTGGTGGTAAGCCAAAAGCTGATCGACAGCCGCCCCGACCAGGTGCAGGCCCTGGTAAACACTTGGTTCGACATTTTGGCCTTTATTGAAACCAACCCCGACCAGGCGAACGCCATTATGGCGAAGCGAGCCAGCGTTAGCGACACCGAGTTTGGCAAATACACCAAGGGCACCAAAATCTTCACCCTAGAAGAAAACCTAGAAGCCTTTAGCGCTGGCGGCGACGACATGAAGTACATGCCCTACGCCTCCCAAAAAATGGCCGAATTTATGGTGGGAGTTGGGTTTATCCCCGAGGCCCCGGACTTGGAAGCCATTCTTGATGATCAGTTTGTCAAGGCCTACGCCGCCGAGAAGTAGCCGTTGATGCCAGCCCCGATCGCCATTTTGTGGATGATGGGGGCCAATGCTTGGCAGGTTTGTCGTGATTTCGGAATAACCCCTGTGACTCCCGCTTCCCCTTCCTTTTCGACTGCGCCCGCCCCCCAGGGCATGAAGCCCAGCGTGTTTTGGCGACTGGCAGACGACATTCCTAAGCCCTTGAGCACGGTGCTGATGGTGCTCTCCATCGCGGTACCCTTTGCGCTCTGGTGGCTGGTGGCCAGCCTTGACCTGGTGAATGACAAGTTTTTGCCGTCGCCGATTCAGGTGGCTCAGGCCCTGGGGCGGCTCTGGACAGGGGGCTTTTTAGTCGGCGATACCGCCGCCAGCATCATGCGGGTGTCGGTGGGCTTTGGGCTGGCGGCCCTGGTGTCGGTGCCCATTGGCATTGCTATGGGGGCTTTTGCCAGCGTGCGATCGCTGCTCGAACCCATCGTTGGCGTGGTGCGCTACATGCCCGCTCCGGCCTTTATTCCCCTGTTGCTAATCTACCTGGGTCTGGGAGAAGCGCCTAAAATCGCCCTGATCTTTATCGGCACCGTATTTTTCAACATCTTGATGATTATGGATGCGGTGAAGTTTGTACCCAAGGATCTGCTCGAAACCACCTACACCCTCGGTGGCAAGCGGCGGCAGGCGCTGTTTCAGGTGATCACGCCCTACGTATTGCCCAACATCATCGACACCTTTCGCATCAACATTGCCACCTCCTGGAACCTGGTGGTGGTAGCGGAGCTGGTGGCGGCAGAAAATGGCCTGGGCAAGCGCATTGTGCAGGCCCAAAAGTTTTTTAACACCGACGAAATCTTTGCCTGCCTGCTGATTCTCGGCGTGATTGGCTTTGCCCTAGATTTATCGCTGCGCTACCTGATGAAAGCCACCTGCAAATGGGCGGTGGATTAGGCCGTCCATCGGTCTGTAGCGCCGATCTGGGCTGGGGGGCCAAACTATGCTCGGAATGCCCATAGGCTGGGGCGCTTCGGCCACGACCACCAGGGAGTGAACTCCCTGGCTCACAGCAGAAGTCTGCCAAAGCAGACTGAAGAACTCGGCTCCCAATCCTCTTCAGAGGATTTTGGCTTTGAGCCTGGGACTTCTAGTCCTAGGCTAGGCTCAGCGGCCAATCAAAGGTGATCGTCCCCTAAACCAACTCCACCTCGACAGGGCGGGCAGCGCCTAATCTACAGGCAATCCATCCACCCCCTACCCGTCTCCATCCACCCCTTACCCCTCACTCCACCATGCATTTAGAAATCAACCATCTCAGCAAACAGTTCGACAGTCGCCAGGGGCCGGTGCTGGCCCTAGACGACATCAACATGCATGTTGAAACGGGCGAATTTGTCTGCGCGGTGGGGGCCTCAGGCTCCGGCAAATCGACCCTGCTGCGGCTGGTGGCGGGTCTCGATATGCCCACGGCGGGAGAAATCACGGTGGATGGCCAGGTGGTGACCGGGCCAGGATCCGATCGCGGCATGGTCTTCCAGAGCTACACTCTGTACCCGTGGATGTCGGTGCAGAAGAATGTGGAATTTGGCCTCAAGCTCCAGGGCGTGGGGGCGCGGGAGCGGCGAGAAATAGCCTCCTACTATTTAGAGGTGGTGGGGCTGACCCAGTTTGCCCGATCGCTGCCCAAGCAGCTCTCTGGGGGCATGAAGCAGCGGGTGGCGATCGCCCGCACCCTGGCCACCCGGCCCAAAATCATGCTGATGGATGAGCCTTTTGGGGCGCTAGACGTGCAGACCAAGGAAACCATGCAGCAGTTTATGCTCGACCTGTGGAACCGCACCGGGGTGAGCATTTTGATGATTACCCACGATGTCGATGAGGCGGTGTTTTTATCTCAGCGGATCTACGTGCTGACGGCGCACCCCGGCACCATTCAGCGGGAGGTGTTGGTGAATCTGCCCGGCGATCGCACCTACACCATTCGCCGCGATCGCGCCTTTCAAGACTACCGCGAAGGCATCATGGATCTGCTGCGGGGAAAGACGGCTCCGGCCTTAGTGAGCTGATGGAGAGTAGCTAGCCATGATTTCTAGTCTGCCGCTGCAATGGTCAGAGACCGACCCCACAGGGTCATCGCCAGTTCCTCCCGCTGCCCACGGGCTGCCGGAGCGGTTTTTGCTGACCGCCGATCACTACACCAATCCTCGCTGGATGCCCATTGAGCAGCGGGCGATCTTTCGCCGCACCTGGCTCTACGTGGGCGACGGTGAACGGCTTCAGCCGGGGATGGTGTGGGCTAAGTCGGTGGCGGGCACCCCGCTGCTGATCGTGCGCGACGAGGACGGCGAGCTGCGGGCCTTTTACAACCTCTGCCCCCACCGGGCGGCGATTTTGTCGCCCCAGGCAGGCATTCACCCCTGCCAAAAGCTGGTGTGCCCCTACCACGCCTGGGTCTACAACCTAGCTGGAGATTTGGTCGGCGTTCCGGCGCAGGGCCAGTTTTCGTCGTTGTTTCAAAAAGCAGATTTTGCGCTGCGATCGCTGCGGCTAGAGACCTGGGCGGGCTTTATGTTTGTCTGTTTTGACGACAGTGCGCCGCCCCTGATCGAGTTTCTCGGCAGCATCCCCGACTACCTGGGGCAGCACCGCACCGCCGCCACTCAGCCCCTGGTGGCCAAGCAATACACCGTCGCCTGCAACTGGAAGAACTACCACGACAACACCCTCTGCGACTACCATGTGGCGATCGCCCACCGCACTACCCTGCACCAGGTTCAGGGGCCAATTCGTCGCTACCAGCACCAGCTAGAGCCGTTTGTAAACCTGCTCTACACCCCCACCACCGCCGCCTGGCAGGCCGAAAACCCTATCCTATCCACCCTTCAGGGCCGCAGCCGCGAGGGATTTTTTACCTACGGCATCTACCCCAATCTGCACCTGCTGGGGCTGCCCAACGGCCTGCTGGCCTGGCTGCACATCGAGCCGCTCACCGTCGAGTCTTGCCGAGTTTCCCTCGATATCTACGGCGACCCTGAGCTTTGCCCACCTAGCGAGGCACTGCTGGCCGACTTTGAAGCCTTTATGCAAGAAGACATGGTGCTCACCGAAAGCGTGCAGCAGGGCTACGCCAGCGGTGGCTACACCCCCGGCCCGGTAAACGGTCTAGAAACCCGCATCATCCAGCAGCAGCAGCTGATTTGGGACGCGCTTGCAGCCGTTGGGATGTCTGATTAATGGCCACAACCACCAGGGAGTAAACTCCCTGGCTCACAGCAAAAGTCTGCAAAGGCAGACTAGGGAACTCAGCGCCCAATCCTCTTCAGAGGATTTCGGCTTTGAGCGTAGGACTTCTAGTCCTACGCTACGCTCAGCGGCCAACCTAAGGGATCACCCCCAAAAATCCGCTCCACCTTAACAGAGGCCTCACTGCCTTTGCCCATCCGCCCACCTGCCCATCCACCTACCCACCATGCCTCCCAACCCCTTTCTCGGCGTCTGGCAACGCCACTCCATCCAGTTCGATCAAGGCCCCATCGACACCAGCCAAGCCGTTCTGTGGATGCAGGCCGAGACCCACTTTGCCGACGTGCGCAGCGCTCCCTTTGCCGGGCGGCTGACCCCAGAGCGTTACCGGGCGATGGACTGGCGATCGCGCTTTGCCGCCGACCTGCTGGGCTTTGCCGGCACCTTTAGCTGGTCTGAGCAACCGCCCACCTGCACCTGGCACCACCGCCTGGCGCTGACTCCCCGCCAGCGCCCCGACACCAGCCGCTATCAATGGCTAGATGCCGACAATTTTCTAGAACAGGGCACCTGTGACGATGACGAGGGCAATGATCACGGATTTGTGGAGCACTGGCATCGCCGCCACCCTGGGCCGGTGCAGGTGTGGCGGCTAGATCGCTCAGAACATCAGGGTCAGGCTCTTCGGGCGGGCGGCTGGGCTGTTTTGGTGCACCAGTGGCGTGATCCCCCAACGGCTGACCTCTTGGCAGATGGCGAGATTTTTGGCGCGTTTTCTGCCACCGCCTGGCAGCATCGGGAGGGCACCTGGCGGGCGCTGTTTGGCACTGAGGCCAGCCTGGGCACCCCCCCGCAGTGGACGCCGCTAGATTTAGATGCTCCGGCAGGGGTGTGGCAGCTTGAGCAATCAGCTTCGCCGAACCTTAGCCAGAGCTTAACTAAGTATTGAGCTGAGGTAGCTGGCAAGCTCTCGGTGATAAGGTGAAGCCTTAGGTTCTGTAGAAGCGTTTGAACGTTTCTAGGGGAAATGTCTCAACCAGCTGGGCTACAGCTACAAATCAACAGCAGAGATATTCTCAGCACTCAGCACCCAGGTCGCGCGATGAGTCCAAAAGTTCTGCCTGGCCAAAGCTACCCGTTGGGGGCCACCGTCTACGCCGTCGGGGTCAATTTTTGCCTCTATTCTAAACACGCTACGGGAATAGATCTGCTGCTGTTTGAGGCCGACGACCTCACCGAACCCAGCCGGGTGATTACCTTAGACCCGCTGTGGAACCGCACCTTTTACTACTGGCACCTGTTTGTGCCGGGGCTAAGAACCGGGCAGGTCTACGCTTACCGGGTTCACGGCCCCTTTGACCCGGCCCGTGGCCACCGCTTTGACGCCACCAAGGTGCTGCTCGACCCCTACGCCCGCGCTGTGGTCGGCGACGATACCTACGATCGCAGCCGCGCCATTGGCCCCGGCGACAACTGCGCCACCGCCCTCAAGGGGGTAGTTGTTGATACCCGCAACTACGACTGGGGGGGCGATCGCCCTCTGCACATTCCCTACTCCAGCAGCGTCATCTACGAGATGCACGTGGGCGGCTTTACCCGCCACCCTTCCTCGGGTCTGCCCGACGAGCAGCGGGGCACCTACGCCGGGCTGATCGAAAAAATCCCCTACCTGCAAGCGCTGGGCATTACCGCCGTCGAGCTGCTGCCGATTCACCAGTTCGACGCCCACGACGCCATGCCCGGCCTAGAGAACTACTGGGGATACAGCACCCTGGGCTTTTTTGCCCCCCACCGGGCCTACAGCTCGCGCAAAGATCCCCTGGGGCCAGTCAACGAGTTTCGTGACCTGGTCAAGGCCCTGCACAAAGCGGGTATCGAGGTGATTCTCGACGTGGTGTTTAACCACTCCGCCGAAGGCAACCACGAAGGCCCCACCCTGAGCTTTAAGGGCATCGACAACGAAACCTACTACATGCTCGAAGACAACCCGATCTACTACTCCAACTACAGCGGCTGCGGCAATACCCTCTCGCCCAACCACTCCGTTGTGGGGCGGATGATTCTCGACAGCCTGCGCTACTGGGTGTCGGAGATGCATGTGGATGGCTTTCGTTTTGACCTGGCCTCGGTGATGTCGCGGGATATGATGGGCAACCCCATCGAAGACCCTCCCGTTCTCTGGAATATTGAGTCGGAGCCGATTTTGGCGGGTACTAAGATCATCGCTGAGGCCTGGGATGCGGCGGGGCTATACCAGGTGGGCAGCTTTATCGGCGATCGCTTTGCCGAATGGAATGGCCCCTACCGCGACCACGTGCGCCAGTTTATCAAGGGCGACGAGGGAGGGGTGCCCGACCTGGCCTCCCGCATTTTGGGCAGCCCCGACATTTACCAAAAGCCCAACCGCGAGCCCAACCGCAGCATTCACTTTGTCACCTGCCATGACGGCTTTACCCTCAACGACCTGGTGTCGTACAACCAAAAGTACAACCAGGCCAACGGCGAGCACAGCCGCGACGGCACCGACGCCAACTACAGCTGGAACTGCGGCGTTGAGGGCCTTTCGGCCCCGCCGGAGGTCGAACAGCTGCGCCAGCGGCAGATCAAAAACTTTCTCACCCTGCTGTTTATGGCCCAGGGCACCCCCATGCTGCTGATGGGCGACGAGGTGCGCCGCACCCAGCGGGGCAACAACAATGCCTACTGCCAAGATAATGAAGTCAGCTGGTTGAATTGGGATGCTGTGGAGAAAGAACAGCCGCTGCTGCGCTTTACCCAGGGGTTGATTCACTTCATTCAAAACCTGAAGGTGTTTCGCCTAGAGCACATGCTGCGGGTGACCAGCACCTGGCACTACGAGCCGCACATTGTCTGGCACGGCACTAATCTGAACCAGCCCGACTGGTCTGAGCAGTCTCGCACCCTGGCTTTTACCCTGCGCTACCCTGACGCCAAGGAAGAGATTCACGTCATGCTCAATGCCTACTGGGAGCCGCTGATGTTTGAGCTGCCGGGGCTGGGGCTGCGCGATCGCTGGCACCGCATTGTCGATACGTCGGTGGCACCGCCTAGAGACTTTTGCTACCCCGACGAGGCCCCGGTGTTTGAGAGCGATCGCTACCCGGTAGGGGCGCGATCGTCCGTAGTGCTGATGAGTCGAGCGCAGGGGTAGGGCCTTCGAATGGAAGCTACCCGCTCACTTATACCAGGATGACTGGCTCTAAAATAGTAGTGCGATCACTCTATACTTTGGATGCAGAATCTTTCTTTGTTGCATCGATTATAAAAATATTTTCCGCATTCTCCTGATCGATACTCTTCAGAATTCTTTTAACTTTTGTTATTTCTGCCTTTGCATAACAAAGAATGACCTTTATGTCACTTATGGATCTAGACGCTTTCTTGTATATTTCAGTTTGATTAAGTAAATTCTTTTTGAGAGACGAGGATTTTCCTAACTTAAACTCGACGATAGTGGAATCTCTGTCGCCGTATGAAATCTTGTAATCGGCTGAACCGCGACCGTTGTTAACCTCCGAGTTCACGTCCAAAGGCGATGCAAACCATGTCAAACGAAAGATTCTTTGGATCGTATCTTCTGATGATATTGGCTGACCATCCTTATAAAATATTCTATAACCATCATTGTCTTCTATCACCTGCTTTAAATATTGAACACGCTGCAAGGCTGACTGATAGCTATTTGGCGATACCTTGTAAAAGTTGCTATATTCATTGATGTGTTTACAGAGTTCACCTAGCGTCGAAATTAGCTCTGTACAGAGTTTGTTAACCTTTTCAGCAGATAACGTTGCTGCCTTGTTTCGATTTTCTTCTTGATGATGTATGTAGTAGTCAAGAATCTCTGGATATCTTTGAACTGTCGCATCAATAGCCTGTCCAACTTCCGTTCTCTTAGGTTTAGCTGGAAGCTTATCTTCAAAGTAACGGTTTATTGCATCTCTAAGAGCTGAGTTTTCCAATGCATCTGTTATTTGCCTAAACTTACTTGTAAAATCATTGTGACAGATGAAAGCATCATCCTTAGTCAAGATATCTATAGGAGTAAGAATCAGAAAATCTCCATCATTATCTCCCTTATAGAAGTATGGTAGATCGAAAGTCTTGGGTTTCCAAATTATTAGACTAGAATCAAAAGAGCAGCGAATAGAAAACTTTTTTCTCTTATTCTCTTGCAAATGCAATCTTGCAAACTCCTGCGTGTATTCCAGCAAATGCTCTAACATTAGATTAGTCGTGAAATCGCTAATGAAATCTCTGCCAATTCCTGAACCCACCAGCGTGAGCTTTTCTATATGTGATGAAGCCGTAATGACTTCGTTCCCAAAGTTGGTATAAAATCCATTGAATGCTGCAATAAGGTTGCGAGCAAACTGTGATCCCAATCCTTTTCCATTGTTGCCCCATTTACATAGTCCCAGCCAATTCTGTTTGACTTCCGGGAATTGAAAAATATGCAAGTCAGATTGAGGGTTATTTATAGCGATTTGTTTGAGATTGATTAAATGTTCAACTATCTCGTCGTGCAGAGTCTGATATGCTGCTTTATCTGATGCAAAGAGTAGAAAAGGGTCAATAAACAACGGCAAATCAGCCTCAATACATATGTTCAACGCACCGTATTTGTCCAGGACAGACACGTCGACTTCAAAATAATCTGAGAAGAGTAACTGACTATTCATGAGGCTGAGCTATCTGTTAGGTTTGTAAAAATCTAATTTTTGATCAACATTAAGCTTATCTCACAAGCTTAGTATCCTTCTCTTTGAAGGTGCAAAACCTTTTGGATGGCTAACGTTTAAGCTGTGCGACGCGACGTAAAGAGCGTCCGGACGAGAGCATCTTTAGATTGCGCTCTTAGGATATATTTCTAATATTGTTTGTTTTATATTGGCAGCCTCCCTTGTGATTGGTTCAATCACCAATTCCTGATTGCCTGAAACTGGTGGCATAAATAGTAATCGTAGGGTGGGCACTGCCCACCATTCACTTTCAGGCAGCAGAAGGTTTGGACTCAGGCAGGGGCAACCCATCTTCCTCTAGCAAAAGCTGTAAAACCTCTTGACCATTTCGGGCCGCCTCTTCGTAGCTGCTGCCGTGGGTGCGATAGGTCTGCTCAGAAAAATCGGGAAAATGTACCAGAAAGCAATCGTCCTGTTCTGACCAGACAATCGCCATTTCATGACGAAGCGTGCCCATTACCTTTATCCTCCTTATTACTTCACTATATTCTGCTGGGCGGGCAATGCTGCCATCTTCATAGATCCTTCCATTGGCTGTCCAATTGCTTCTTTAGCCTCGGTTAACCACTTATCCAGCGTTGCGATCGCCCCTATCAGCCCCCCGGTACAACCATCGCCATCCTTGGTAGCCTCATCAGCCGCCGTGGATGGTTCTTGCAGTCACCGCGATCGCTCATCCAGGCTCAAATATCCTTTGATTGCCAGCAGAGGTCTTTCATCCCGCTCAAACGGTATGGGCGGCTTAGGTTAGGGCAGCTCGGTGGTGCCCACCAGGTAGCGATCGCACCCTCACTCCGCCCCAGGCTGCCAGGGCGGCGGTGTTAGACTGCAAAAGATCAAGAACGCAAAAACGCGCGTCTCCATGACCGTCCAAACCAGTATTTTGAAAGGGCAACTCCAGGCCCCCAGCGCTATCGAGGTGCCCATCAGCATTGCGCCCATGATGGATCGCACCGATCGCCACTACCGCTATTTCATGCGGCAGATTACCCAGCGCACCCTGCTATATACCGAAATGGTGACGGCCCAGGCGATTTTGCACGGCGATCGCGATCATCTGATCGGGTTTACGCCCCTCGAAAGCCCGCTAGTGCTCCAGGTGGGGGGCGACGACCCGGCAATGCTGGCCACCAGCGCCCGCGCCGCCGCCGACTTTGGCTACGACGCCATCAATCTCAACGTGGGCTGCCCCAGCGATCGCGTCCGCAGCGGCAACTTTGGGGCCTGCCTGATGGCCCAGCCCGAGCGCGTCGCCGAGGCCGTGGCGGCGATGATGGCCGCCAGCCCCCTGCCCGTCAGCGTCAAGCACCGCATCGGCATTGACGAGCTAGACCGCTACGAAGACATGGTGCACTTTGTCAGCACCGTGGCCCAGACTGGCTGCCGCCACTTCACGGTGCATGCCCGCAAAGCCTGGCTCCAGGGGTTAAGCCCTAAAGACAATCGCACCGTTCCCCCCCTGCGCTACGGCGAGGTGCACCGCCTCAAGCAAGACTTCCCCCACCTGTGGATTGAGATCAACGGTGGCTTCACTCGCCTAGAGCAGGCGACCGAACAGCTCAACCAAGTGGATGCGGTGATGATTGGTCGCGCCGCCTACGACCATCCCTACCTGTTTGCCGGCGTAGACCAGCGCTTTTGGGGCGCGAGCGGCGAAGCGTCTAGGCTCCCCCAGGCTGCCCTCCACCAGCCCGATCGCCATCAGGTGGCCGAGGCCATGCTGCCCTACATTGACCACTGGGTGCGCCAGGGCACCAGGCTCAACAAAATTACCCGCCACATGCTAATGCTGTTTGCGGGGCAGCCCGGCAGCCGCCTGTGGAAGCAGATTTTGACCGAAAGGTCTTGCCAACCGGGGGCGGGGGCTGAGGTGGTGCAGCAGGCCCTAGCGGCGGTGGTGCACCAGGGCGAGATTCAGGTCGAACTAAGGGCCGCTCAGCCCCTGGGTGCCCGTAGCTAGGGGCGCAGGTATCCAGACAAAGGGGTAGACGTATTCGTCGGTGCCGGTCAGGGGGGTTAGCTGGGTGCCATCGGGGCGCACGCAATGCAGCACCTGGGTGTCTGGGGCGGCGTTCGGTGGCGTGGCGGTAAAGGCAATCCAGGTGGCGTCGGGTGCCCACTGGCTATTGAGCAGGTTTTGCAGGGGCTCGGTGGTGAGGGCGGTAAACGCTTGGTCAACTAGATCGAGGCGAAAGAGCGCCTGCCGCCCGGCCTGGGCACCAACCGCCATCACCAGCTGCTGGCTGTTGGGTGCCCAGCTCAGCGCGTCGTAGAAGCCGGGCCGGGTGAGAGCCTGGGTCTCGCCGGTATTGACATTGACCAGGGCAACCACCTCCTGGTTGCTGAAGGGCGGGTTGTGGGGCCGATAGAAGGCAATGTACCGCCCGTCGGGCGACCAGAGCAGGCGGCTGCGGTAGATCTGAAAGTCGGCGGCGGGGGTGAGCAAGCGGCGATCGCTCCCGTCCGCCGCGACGACGTTGAGGCGCTGAAAGGGGTAGCTGCCGTCGTAAAAGGCCAGGCGGGTGCCGTCGGGTGACCAGGCCAGGGGGCTACCCGCAGCCCCGTAAATGCCCGGAGTTTGGGTCAGGCGGCGGGGACGACCGCCCCCTAGGTCGACCACAAAAATGTGCTGGTTGGCCACGTAGGCAATGCGGCGGCCGTCCGGGGCCAAAAATATAGCTGACTCTAGAGCCTCGGGCAATAGTTCGAAGCGGGCCAGCTCCCCTGGGGCGCTGCTGAGCCAGAGGGTTTGCTGACCCGCCGCTCCAGCGATGGGGGCCGGGCAGCGCTCGCTAATCACTAAGGTGTCGCCATCGGTTTGCCAGACCAAATCAATGGTGGGGGGCCGCTGACAGGTGCTAGAAAACACCAGCTCTGGCACTTCTGCCCCAGGGTCAACCCGGTAGACGTCGCCGTAGTTTTGCACCACCGCTAGCCGCTGGCCGTCGGTAGACCAGGCCAGGGTGTCGTAGCTGCGATCGCCCCCCGGCAGCAGGTCAGTGCGATCGCGGCTCTCTGGCTCGATGCGAAACAGGCCATCGGGGGTGGCAAAGGATAGATCGGCTGCCTGCCCTGCCGCCGCCAGAGACAAAGCCATCAGCACTGCCATGGGAACCGCCATGGGAATTGGGCCACGAAACCTTGCCGGGGGCGACATCGGGGGTTGAATCACAGGTTCACGTCCTTGAGCATTCCATTCGTCATCATAGCCAGGGCTTGAGTGGCTTGGGGTATGGTTTTGGGGCCAGGTTTTAGCCACCGAGACTGCGATCGCCCCTCGGTTTCTGAGCTGCTAGGAGCAGACTGCGGCGAGAGATCAGGTTGGGGCGCACTGCCGTGCGCCCGTAGGTGGGTGGGTAGGGGCGCACTGCCGTGCGCCCGTAGGTGGGTGAGTAGGGGCGCACTGCCGTGCGCCCGTAGGTGGGTGGGTGAGAGATTGGGTTGGATTGAATAGGCGGTGGGTTTAGATGGGAGCAGATAGGTAATCAACGATCGCCTTGGCGATGTGGTGGTTGCCGTCTTTGGCGATCGCCTTGGTGGTGCGGGGCGGCTGTAGGGGCTGGTGCAAAAAATCCCATTTGCCCTGAAAGAATTCCTCTGGGGTCAGCACCCGGTGCCAGCTGTGGTCTTGCAGGCCGTTGACCAAAATGGGGCCTTCAGCAAAGTCGCTGCGGGGAATGGTGATAACTGGCAGGTCTAGACGGCAGGCTTCAGAAAAGGTGCTAAACCCCGGCTTGGACACCAATCGGCTGCACAGAGGCATGACATCGACGGGGCGAAATCCCTGCCTGGGCAGCTTAAACAGATTGGGCAGATCAGGGGCGTTTTGGTCAAAGGTGAGAAACTGCCAGTCAGGGAACCGCGCCAGACCGTCGTAGGGAATCAACCGAAGCCCCAGACCGCCAAAGGTGAGCAGCACGGTTTGGGCCTGGGGGGCGTGGAGGCTGAACTGCTGGCGCAGGTCGTCTGGGGCATAGCGCGGGGTGCCCCCCGTTAGCCCGGCGGCCTCGACCACGGGGAAGGCGGTCATGGGTTCGTGAAAGGGCAGGCGAAACAGGCGATCGCACTGGCCAAAGCAATCTGCGATCCAGTCGGCAACGTCGGCAAACTCGGGGCCAAAGGCTCGGTAGATAAAGTCCCAGCCAAAGTTGCTGACCATCCAGCAGGGGAGATTAGCCGCGTGGGCGATCGCCGTTGCCAGCGGCGGAATATCCGCCAGCACCAGATTCACCCCCCTCTGCCTGAGATAGGCCGCCTCAGCCGCCACAGTCTCTTGCCGATGGGCCTGAATAGCTTGCAGCTGGGCTAGGGTAGCGGGCAAATCCATCGCCAAGCTATCGGGCTGAATCACCCCAATGTCGAAGGCCACCGGGCGATATTCATAATCTCCCGGCAGATATTCGTCTAGCAGCCACCGGGGAGCTGTGGTAGCCAGCACCACATCGACCTCAGGCTGCATGGCCTTGACCGTCGCGGCGATAGAAGCCGCGCGGGTAGCGTGGCCAAAGCCGTGGTTGGTGATGGCGACATAGAGGGTGGGGCGGGGCATAGGCAAGGTTGAGTAAGGAGGCCTCCAGGAAAGAAAATACCACCAGGTAGGGGCGCAGAGCCTGCGTCCTTAGGAGGCAGCAAAATCCTTGGGTATTTTCGTTGCCAGAATTGTCCTAAAGCCGTTCTCAATGGCCCTATGCCCAGCTAGTCTTCATAGGGCCTGACGTCGTACTGCATAAAGGACTGATGCTGCACGGGTGGCGGCAGGGGTTGCCGTTCGTAGTAGTAGGGGCTGGGCGGCATGCGCATGGGATATATCATCGGCGGCGGCTGTTGGGTGCGCCGCTGAATGTGCATTAGCCACAGGGCGATGATGGCAAAGGCGGTGCCGCCCCCCAGCATCAGCATCATAAACAGCCCCAAAATCCCCCAGAGAATCATGGTCTGGTTTTCGTTGTTCTGAGGAATCGACTCAATCAGCCGCACCTGTTGAGAGGTCATCGACTCCACCGCCTCCTGGTAGGTGTCGAGCTGCTCAAGCACCTTGTCGGTTTCGGTCTGCTGCCGTTCGAGCTGGGTTTTGAGGCTATCGGCCAGGTCTTTTTGAGCACTGAGTTCGTCTTGCAAACTGGTAACGAGGTCTTGCTGACGGGTCAGATCTCGCTCCATGCGGTCTTGCAAAATTTCTTGGCCCACACCGGGGTGCGGCGGCACCGGCACGGTTTGAATATTGAGGCTCTCGGCGCTGGGGGGCGGCGGCGGCAGCGTGGGAGTGTTGCCCGTGCCCGATCGCACCAGCAGCGTGAGCATAACCAATGCCCCACCAGCGGCACAGCAGGTGATTAAGACGGGCTTTTCCTTCATCAATCCCTGCAAAATCTAAGTCCTTCGTGGTGGTGGTGGCTGATCAGACTTTCAGGAACCATCGGGAGCGAGGTAGATGTGACAGCCGGAGGTAAAAACTACCGCAGACACATCCCCGCAAATGGGATTTGAAGACGATTTAGGTTTCAGGTGCTCTAGCCCAGGGATGCCCGAGTCGAAGCAATGGTAGAAACGATTTTTGGAAAACCCACATTTTGCCAGGGTTTCTTACCAAATTATTATACATTGGCTCAGAATTGGCACAACAAATCTACAGTTAGCCTTGCGATTAAGGCCCTGTTGCTTAAATCGAACGGTGCTAAACCAAACGGCACCAGTATGGTCAGCCTCGGCTGGGGCACCCCTGCGTTTCCTCAACCGGATCGCAGCGAATTTCGACCATAAAGCCGTCAGGGTCATAGAAGTACACGCCGCGCCCGGTGGGGCGGGTGACTGGGCCGTGGGCGATCGCCACCCCATGGGCCGCCAGTACCGCCAGCGCCTGGTCAAACTGAGCCGGGTCAATGTCAAAGGCCAGGTGGTAAGCGCGGGTAAAAGACTTATCGGGGTCGGGGTCGGGCGGCCCCAGGTCTGGAGCACCAAACAGGTCAAGAATCAGTCCGTCGGGCAGCACAAAGTTAGCCACTTTGCCCGTAGCGACCAGATCCTTGAGGGTGTCGTCTACCTCGTCACCCGTTAACTCCCTTAGCCCCAGCAGCCCGCCGTAAAACTGGCGCGAGGCATCCATATTCTTCACGTTCAACGCCAGGTGATGAATGCGGCGCAGCTGACCGGGGGCCAGGGTCGCCAACATTGAGAGTGCAGGGCTAGGGTTCATGGGCGTGGCATCGTCTCAGGACAGGAGCGAACTATGATTGATTATAGAAACCCTACCGCGCTCAACCTCCAAGCCATCGCCGACCAAACCCTCTCCTTCACTGTCACCATTCCTGACCCAGAGCGGCTCGATCGCTGGCTCACCGCCAACGTCAAAGAGCTTTCCCGCAACCGGGTGCAAAAGCTGATCGACTGGGAATACGTGCAGATCAACGGGCACCTCTGCACCAATAAAAAAGCAGCGGTGCAGGTGGGCGATCGCATTCAGCTCACCATCCCCGAACCCCGCCCCCTAGAGCTGACGCCAGAGGATATTCCCCTCGACATTCTCTACGAAGACGAGCACCTGATCATTATCAACAAGCCCGCTGGCTTAGTCGTACACCCCGCCCCCGGCAACATGAGCGGCACCCTGGTCAACGCGGTGCTGGCCCACTGCGGCGACCAGCTCCTCGGCATTGGCGGCGTGCAGCGCCCCGGCATTGTGCACCGGCTCGACAAAGACACCACCGGGGCAATTGTCGTCGCCAAAACCGACCTGGCCCACAGCGGCCTCCAGGCCCAGATGAAGGCCAAAACCGCCCGCCGAGAATACCTAGGCGTGGTCTACGGCGCACCCAAGGCCGACTCAGGCACCATCGATGCCCCCCTGGGTCGCCACCCCATAGACCGCAAAAAAAACGCCGTGGTGCCCCTAGAGAAAGGCCGCACCGCCGTCACCCACTGGCAGGTAGAAGAGCGACTGGGCAACTTCTCTCTGCTGCGCTTTCGCCTAGAGACGGGGCGCACCCACCAGATCCGCGTCCACAGCACCCACGTGGGCCACCCGCTGGTGGGCGATCTCACCTACGGCTCGGGGCGCGACGTGGGGGTTAATTTGCCCGGTCAGGCGCTCCACGCCGAGCGGCTCGAGCTACGCCACCCGGCCACCGGGGAGATGGTGGTGGCGATCGCCCCTCTGCCCGCGCACTTTATTAAGCTGCTGGCGGTGCTGCGGAGCCGATCAGCGTAGGGTTGTCGGTAAAAATGAATATTAAGTACGGGTCAAGAAGTATGAGTTAAGCAGATCAACGCTGGCGGCGAGGGCATACTAATTAAGTCACTCACCCAACCGTCAGATAGTCTGGTCGGGCTGCATCCAAAGGGCGATCGCCACCGTACCGACTCCATAGATCTTCGCGTCAGTTAACTCAGTTGTCATGGCTAAACCAAACTCCCGCCCACAGACACTATGTCCATCGTTTTGGGCCTCATCGTCTCGGGTTTGGGTCAAACGCTGCCAGGGCACTGCCATTGCCGTCGGGTTACTGACCATCGCAGCTCTCCCGGCTGTCGCCTCCATCCCCAAGGTTCAGCTCCACGCTGCCGCCGTCGACCTCAATGCCAAGCAAGATGGCTCAGATCCCTCCCTGCCCCCGCGCCCCAGCGTTATTCCTGAGGCCATCATTCCAGACGAAACGGGCATTGTCGGGCTTTCTCCCACTCTCAGCGACGATGTCGGCGTCGGTCAGCTGCGGCCAGCGGCGGCGATTCTGCCTGGCTCCGGCAATACCCTGCAAAAAGCCAATTGGCTGCGGGGTGTCGCCCTGCCCATTTACCCCAGCCCCGAGAGTGCTCACTGGGGTTGGCTGATCAACGGCTGGCTGGTTCCCAACGACAGCGATCCTCTGGCCATTGGCCGCGATGCCGCCTTTTCCATGGTGCAAACCGAGCAGCAGATCTATGCTTTCCCGGTGTTAGAAATTCGCCCCGATGGCTGGTTTCGGTTTCAGTACACCCCGGCGGGGGCGGCCTGGGCGCACACCTCCCACCTCAATCTAGGCACCGTGCCTCTGACCATCGAGACCTGGGATATCTCCCTGGAAGACGCCGCGCGGGTAGAGTTTCGTCGCCCTGGGCTGGCACAACCCATGCGCCTAGCCCCCAGCACCAATGCCCCGCTGCAAGCGCTGGTGGGGCCAAACAGCATTATTCAACCCCTAGATCTCGAGGGCGACTGGCTGCGGGTGCGCGTGACCCAGCCCGCCCAGGGCTGCACACCGCTGCCGGGGTCTAGCAACCTAGAGGGCTGGGTGCGCTGGCGGAGCGATGCCGATGTGCCCCTGGTGTGGTTTCCAGCCAGCGGCTGCTAACCTCCATTCACAAGATTTGCCCAGACAGAACTAGCCTCGCCAAGAAGATTTCCAGGAAAGAAAATACCAGCTTTGATCCAGCGACTATAGCCGTTGTAGGGTAGGCACTGCCCACCCTTGGGAAACTATTTTCCAGAAGTCGCCTAAGCTGGCAGACGAGCTAAAAACCTCTGAAGGCGAATTTTAGCCAGCACATAGACCGGCAGCTGGTAATGTTCGGCCATCAGCCAGCCCACCATGGTGCCGTGGGCAGCCAGCGTCCCGATAGCCCAAGCAACCGACCAGTTTATGCCTGCATTTTCTACCCCCACATTTTGTGCCAAGGGGGGAAACATATACCCACCCAAGGCAACCAGCCCTGCGGGAAAAATCACGAGCACCCCCCCCACGAGCCAAAGAGTGAGGGTCACCTCGCTACCGCCCTGGTGAATTGGCTGCCAGCGGCGACCCTGCCAGCGCCAGCCCATGGGCTGTAGGCCATCCACCACATGCACCGTTTGTCCAGCCAGGTTCAGGTCAAAAATGTGGCGACAAAAACTACAGGCGTAGGCATCCATCAGCGCCATTTGCTGAATCTGCCCGTGACGACACATTGGGCACTCGTAGGAGTCAGCTGCCTCAAAACCCAGCAGGCGCTGGCCGACCTGGTCATTAGAAAATGTTTTGCCGCTGCCCATAGGCTGCCTCAGCCTAAATTCTCTGACGTCTTGAGCGTCAGGCTAACCCCCGAGGGTCGTAACCGTTTTCCTGACCGCTTTCTTACCAATCATAACGACTTAATCTGCCCCAGGGCAGCAGAGCATCACCTTGGCAGGTAGACATAGGGGCAAAAGCCTAGAGGACACCCACCAGGGGAGCACCCACGGTGCGGGTATAGTCTCGACCATCGTAGGTCAAGATCACCATGGGTTCTTGGCCAGACATATCGACCGACTTCACCCGAACGCGTCCACCGGCCAGCATGTCGCCCTGGGAGACGCGGCGGCTAACGGTGCTGCCAGGCTCGGTAACAATCACGCTAACGCCGCTGCCAACCTGCACCACGCCGCTGACCACAATCTGATCAATCAGGCTTTGAAATGCGGGGCTACCCGTGGGAGCCACGGCAATATCTGTGGGGCTGGGCGGAACGCCACCGGGCATAAAGGGCGCAGGCAGGCTAGGCAGGGTGACGGGCTGCACTAACACCTGAGGCAGCGGTGGCAGGCCCTGGGTGGCGACTACGGGCATCGCAGGTAATCTTTGACCGGCGATCGCAGGCGGTGCCGGTGTCAGCAGCGCCACTGCCGGGTCGGGCCGGGGCACCCGAGGACCTGGCAATACCACAGAGGCAAAGGGGTCAGGCCGACCAGCGGCCACAGCCTCTACCCGCGCCTGGGGAGAAGTAGAGCGCAGCAGGCTGGGGTCGGCAAGGCGTAGGGGAGTCGGTGCCGTGAAGAAAGGCTCTGACTGAAACGGCGTAGCCGCTTCTTGAGTAGCCGGAATCAGCACCCCCTCGCCCTTGGGATCAACAGCGCCGCCGTCGGCATTGACGTCGGCCACCGGAGCCGTGCTAGGGCCACCCGTCGTGAGTTTGAGCGCCGCACCAGCGACCACCGCCAGCAGCAGACAGCCTGCGATCGCAGAATATAGCTTTCGATTGGCCAGACCTTGAAGCTTGGTTTGGCCAGCTTGCTCGAGCTTAACAGAGTAGGTCATCGCAGCATCTCCCCGCAGATCCACACTACCTTAGCGAATTCCTTAGAAAGTGGAGCACTTTCCTCGTCATAGGCCAGCTACTGTCGTGGCGCAGAGTTGTGGCGAAGACTGGGGCGCAGACGGGAAACATGGCCCCCCAGCTAGCCCAGCCGCCGTTGGTGCATGGTCTGAAGCTGAAGCAACAGAGCCTCTGCCTCCACTTGCAGGTGTAGCAGCTCGACCTGCTGATCAGGAGGGTAGGGAGACTGGCGCACCTGAATCCAGCAAATTTTGTCGTCAGCGGCAGGCTCGCCCAGCCCAGGGGTGATCTCTGCGAGTAACACAGCTGACTCTGCTGCTTTTGAGTTCGCGATTTGTTTTGGTGCACCATCTGACCAGGCAGTCACCTGAACGTTAGCGCGATCAACGGGGGCATTCATGGGGCAATCTTATAGAGAATTGTACTCACCCAGAAAGTTAAGGCATTTTCACCATCCTGTCTAGAGATCAATCTTAAACCGCACCGTCGTCGGCAGCGGAGCAACACTGGAGCAGTTTGAGAATTGGATATCGCGCTCAGTCCGTCGCCCAAAAAACAGACCTGACGATCTCTTGGGGTCAAGGCGCACGGTAAACTAGGAGACATAAAACGCTGACACCAGGCAGGCTGCTGCCCGCCACATTCCTCAGATCTTTAATCTTCCTCAGACTCTTTATCACCCCGCTGACCTACCGTGACCCTAAGCGTAACTCCCGCCACCGCTAGTTCTACCGCTAGTTCTACCGCTGCCCCTCGACGATCAGCCGCCGGGCTACAGCCCTGGCCCGGTCTAATCGAGGCTTATAGAGCCTATTTGCCCGTTTCAGAGCAAACTCCGGTGGTCACCTTGTGTGAGGGCAACACGCCGCTGATTCCGATGCCAGCCCTGGCCCAGCACGTCGGTAAAGACGTCAAGGTGTGGGTCAAGTACGACGGCCTCAACCCCACCGGCAGCTTTAAAGACCGGGGCATGACCATGGCTATTTCTAAGGCCAAGGAGGCCGGGGCCGAGGCGGTCATCTGCGCCAGCACGGGCAATACGTCTGCTGCTGCCGCCGCCTACGCGCGCCGGGGCGGTATGCGGGCCTTTGTGCTGATTCCAGAGGGCTATGTGGCCCTGGGCAAGCTGGCCCAGGCGCTGCTCTACGGGGCCGAGGTGCTAGCCATCAACGGCAATTTTGACGACGCCCTAGCCATGGTGCGCGAGCTGGCCAATGATTACCCCATCACCCTGGTCAACTCGGTCAACCCCTATCGCCTAGAGGGGCAAAAAACCGGTGCTTTTGAGGTGGTCGATGCCCTCGGCGACGCTCCCGACTGGCTCTGCATTCCGGTAGGTAACGCGGGCAACGTCACCGCCTACTGGATGGGATTTTGCGAGTATCACCAGCAGCGCAAGTGCAGCCAGCTGCCTCGCATGATGGGTTTCCAAGCGGCGGGGGCCGCGCCTCTCGTCAGCGGCCACAGGGTGCACGATCCTCAGACCCTGGCTACGGCCATTCGCATTGGCAACCCCGCCAGCTGGACCAAGGCCGAAGCCGTGCGCGACGCCAGCCAGGGCGAGTTTAACGCCGTCACCGACGAAGAGATTTTGGCGGCCTACCGCCTGCTGGCCCTAGAGGGAGTGTTCTGCGAACCCGCCAGCGCGGCATCTGTGGCCGGGTTGCTGAAGGTTAAAGATCAGGTGCCCGCTGGAGCCAAGATTGTCTGCGTGCTGACCGGCAACGGCCTCAAAGATCCTGACACGGCGATCGCTCACAGCAACAACCAGGTGAAGGGCAACCTCAACCCTGACCCCGTCACCGTAGCTAAGGCGATGGGTTTTTAGGAGGTCTCCAGGAAAGAAAATACCACCAGGTAGGGGCGCAGAGCCTGCGTCCTTAGGAGACAGCTCTGCCCGTAACCTTTCTGTCCGTAATCTTAACTGCTGCCGCTGTAGCCATTGCTGGAGAGTATGAACGTCCCTCCAAAACAACAACGATCCCTTGCCCCGGCCCAGCGCTGGGGTATTTTTTTGAGATCTAGCCGCGACGGCACAGTCATCAGCTATCTTCCCCCGGCAGGCGGCTGTCACTGCGGGGCTGGCCCGATTGAGCCTGGGGCCAAATCGCCTTGAGCCGTTCTAAAAAGGCGTATACCGGCGGCGACAGCAGGGCATCGCCCAGCACGATCATGCCAATGATCCGCTCTAGGGGCTGGGGCAGCTCAGCCACCCGCAGCCCAGCCGGAATCGGCTCTGCCGCCAATGAGGCCATAATTGTCGCCCCCAGACCTCGCTCTACCATGCTGAGGATGGTGGAATCTTCGCGCACCACGTAGGCGGGCTGCACCTGCTGCCCCCAGCGGTGCAGCAGGCGGTCGATGTACTGGCGATCGCCGTCGTCAGGCGGCGGCAAAATCAGCGGGTAGGCCGCTAGGTCGGCCCAGGTTAGCGGCTGGGGTGGCGACGGCGAACCCGGAGGCAGCAGGGCAATGTAGCGATCGCGCAGCAGTTCCCACTGCTCAAACTCCTCGTGGGTAGGCAGGTAGGTAAACCCCACGTCGGCCCGCCCCTGGCGCAGATCTTTCTCCACCATTTCGTAGTGAGATTTTTCATCAATGGCAATGGCCACCCCAGGGTACTGCTGGCGAAACTGGCGAATCACCTCCGGCAGTATGTGGGTGGCTACGCTGCGAAAGGCCGCAATGCGCACCTCCCCGGTTTGCAACCCCTTAGCCTGGTCGGCTTCATGGCAGAGGTTGTAGAGCGATCGCAGCACCTGCCGCGCCTCCTCAGTAATGCGCTCGCCCACCGGGGTAAGCACCGCCCCCTGACGACCTCGATTCAACAACAATACTCCTAGCTCTTCTTCTAGGGTGGCGATGGCGTGGCTTACCGCCGACTGCGACAGTTCTAGGTGCAGAGCCGCATCGCTAAAGGAACCCTGATCGGCAATGGCCACCAGCGCCCGCAGTTGCGAGAGTTTGAGGCGGTGGGGGTCAGCTTTGGCCATTGCGCCATCCTAAATTAGATCATAGATACGCTAGACACTAACCCGTGGCTGCCCTTCGATGAAAGCCATGCCTCGACATTTTCGGTGCTTTTTTAGAGCTAAGGACAATTTTGGCAACAAAAATACCCAAGAATTTTGCTGCCTTCAAAGGACGCAAGCTCTGCGCCCCTGCTGGGGGTATCTTCTTTCCTGGAGACATCCTAATCAGCCCACGGTTAAAAAAAGACCTCAGACAGTGCAGTCAGATAAAATAAACCCTAAGGCCAGAAGCAGACGTCTGCCTGGGGAAAAACTACAGATCCCGAGCCGGACTTGGCATGGGAGGTCAAGGTATACTGATATGGCATCCGTATTTTTAGCAATATTTCTAACCAGATACCACAAAAAACACTGAGACTTCACACGGCGACTGTGGCATACACTCAGGCTCTCAAGCCAGGGTTCGACTAAAGTGGACAAAAGCCTTTTCAGTCCTGCTGACAAAGGCTTTAACCAGGCTGAAGTGGCACAGGTTGTCCCCTTGGGAACATTGTAAACCTACTCAGCCCGACCCTCCCTTAGAAGAGGTGTCTAATATGACTACCCTTAACTACTAACCAGGTACCAGAGATGTTTATCAACCGTTACCTTTTAGGCGCAGGACTTGCTGCCGCTGTTGCGGTGTCTGCCACCGTTGTGGCAACGGCCCCGGCCCAGGCCCAGCTGCCCGCCGCTAGCCTCTCCCCAGATGGGTTTGCCACCGACCTGGGGTTTGACAACCTCAAGGATCTCAATCTGCTCAAGGAGTCTGAAAGCCTAAGCGAACTCAAGAAGCTGATTAACAATGAAGCCAGTGCTCTATCTAAGAGCTTTCTAGACCAATATCAGCTTGACACCAGCAAGCTGTTTTGGAATGGGGTAGACCCCGTTGAGGTCTACTTTATTAACGAAGGGGCTGGCTACCGCAATCAGCTGTTCTTTACCGCCAACGACCTCGACGGCAACCAGACCGGCGGCGGCAAGATCTTTGACGACGTGTCTTCTCCCTTTAGTAAGCTGCCTAACTCAAATGGCCCTCTGGTGCTCGGCCAGGGCGTTAGCCTGGGCGGGTTCACTGGCCCCACTCAGCTCGACTTCCTGATCAAGTCTAACGGCAAGAATGGCGGCACCACCATGCTGGGCACCAACGCCGCCGCTAACCCCAAGGGTCTACAGCACGTGGTGGCCTTCGAGCAGAGCGGCTGGACTATCCTTGGCTTTGAGGATATTGTCGGCGGCGGCGACCTCGACTACAACGACGTGATCTTCGCCGTGCGCGGCATTCAGGCCGGGGCACCCCCCGCTGAAGATGTGCCCGAGCCCTCTGCTCTGTTGGGTATGTTGGTGCTGGGCGTGGGCGGGTTTACCACCCTGCGCCGCCGCAAATTGGCAGAGGTGTAAGCCCCTGCCAATCAATCTGTTCGTTCTACCCTAATGAACTCTTGGGAGGTGAGATGATTCACCTCCCATTTTTTTGGCCCAGTAATCCCTCAAGATAGGCAGCGGTTAGATCGGTAACGCGACTGATCACCCGATTAGCCCCAGCTTTTGTAAGGGCGTCGCTGTAGGTCTGTCGGTAGGTGTCTTCTCCGGCGACCACGTGGGGCGGCAGTACGCCTACGCCCAGCCAGCGCTCTTGGGCACTGCCCTTTTGCCTGGCCTTTTGCCTGGCTTGCACAATGGTCTGCATATCGGCCACGGTGTCTCCAGCGTAGATCACAGGGAGGTTGGGGGGCAGATCATGGTGCTTGGTCAGGGTCTCGACTACCGTGAATAGCCCTGTGGGGTCGGGTTTGCCGGGGGCGTCTTCCATGGCCACCAGCACTGGGTTGCTCAGCCCCAGACGGCGTTCTAGGACAAAGCGAGCCGAGCCTTGGGTGGCACCGCTGAAAAACCCCCAGACGATGCGATCGCGCGTCAGCCCCTCAAAATACTCTGCATCGACCAGCAGCGGCTCTTGGGTAATGTAGCCCGTCCAATGGTCGGGGTCGGCGGGGTTTGGCCCCCGGTAGCGCCTCTGAAAAAACCCCACGATCTGGTCGTAGTCGAGGGCGATCGCCCCTCGGCTCTGGCCCTGGCTCTCAAAATAGCGGTACACCAGCTCCTGGGAGCCTTCCCAGTCGTTGTTCCATCGCCCTGCGCCCTTGAGTTGGTCAATCTCCTCTGGGGACGGACGATAGCTGCCGCCGGTAAAGGCTTCCACGGTGTCGGCCAGGGCGCGGCGGTAGGAATTGCCCACATCTCTCAATACGCCGTCAATATCAAACACTGCGATCGCCAGCGGATTAGCCAAAGAAGTCATTGAATGCACACTTAGGGGTAGAAGGTCGGTAGCTAAGGTGATAGGATTATAGACTGTAGTATTTTTTGAATTGCAGCGGAGGTCTACTTGTCCAGATTCATCTTAAAAGTACTCTGGCTCGAAAAAGACGTTGCGCTGGCGGTTGATCAGGTGGTGGGCAAGGGTACTAGCCCGCTTACCTCCTATTTCTTCTGGCCCCGTAACGATGCCTGGGAACAAATGAAAACCGAGCTTGAAAGCAAGCCTTGGATTGAAGAAGAGGAGCGGGTTGAAGTTCTCAATCAGGCCACCGAAATCATCAACTATTGGCAAGAAGAAGGCAAGGGCAAGCCTCTCACCGAGGCTCAAGATCGCTTTCCCGAAATCACCTTTACCGGTAGTTCGTGATCGCTAGACCCGGTTTTATTAAACCAGGTCAATTAAAAAGCCCATCAGCTAGCTGATGGGCTTTTTAATTGACCTATTGATCCGGCGCGCTACTTAATGCCTCCAGCCGCCTGGAGCTTAGCCCTAGCTCGCTTGAGAGCCTGCTTAGCTTGAATATTGGCCTGTTTATCTTCAGCTTCGACCTGGCCCAGGCGGGTTTCAGCCTCTTGATAGGCGGCTTGAGCCTTGGCAACATCAATGGTGTCGCCGCGCTCGGCACCGTTAACCAAGATAATCAATTCGTTGTCGTCGATTTCGGCAAAGCCACCCATGAGCGCGATCGGCACCCACTCTTTGCCGGCCCTGACCCGCATCACTCCCACATCTAAGGCGGTCAGCAGCGGAGCGTGGCCAGCCAAGATGCCGAGCTGACCGGTGGTGCTGGGCAGGATGACTTCCTCGGCCTCAGCGTCCCAGACCGTCTTATCTGGGGCAATTACACGAACAGTTAGTGCCATAGCAAAGATGAAATAGGAACTATTACAGCATGTCTAGGGCAAGACATTGCTTGCCCTAGACAACGGGTCTACTTCTCGGCTTTGAGCTTCTCAGCGGCTTCTAGCACCTCGTCAATGCCGCCCTTGAGGTAGAAGCACTGCTCAGGAATCTCATCTAGCTCACCAGACAGGATCTGCTTGAAGGCCTTGATGTTGTCTTCCAGAGACACATACTTGCCGGGGGAGCCGGTGAAGATCTCAGCCACAAAGAAGGGCTGGGAGAGAAAGCGCTCGATTTTGCGGGCGCGGGCCACCGTCAGGCGGTCGTCTTCAGACAGCTCATCCAGCCCCAGAATAGCGATGATGTCTTGCAGCTCTTTGTAGCGCTGGAGGGTAGACTGCACGGCTCGGGCAGTCTGGTAGTGATCGTCGCCCACAATGCTGGCTTGCAGCATGGTAGAAGCGGAGTCGAGGGGGTCAACCGCGGGATAAATCGCCTTAGAGGCCAGGGCGCGCGAGAGCACTGTAGTGGCGTCTAGGTGGGCAAAGGTGGCGGCCGGAGCGGGGTCGGTGAGGTCGTCCGCCGGTACATACACCGCCTGAATAGAGGTGATAGACCCCTCTAGGGTAGAGGTAATGCGCTCTTGCAGGTCACCCATGTCGGTGCCCAGGGTAGGCTGGTAGCCCACAGCGGAAGGCATGCGGCCCAGTAGTGCAGATACCTCAGAACCCGCCTGCACAAACCGGAAGATGTTGTCGATGAACAGCAGCACGTCTTGCTTGTTGACATCGCGGAAGTACTCGGCCATAGTCAGCGCCGACAGGGCCACCCGCATCCGCGCCCCGGGGGGTTCATTCATCTGGCCGTAGACTAGAGCGACCTTCGACTTGCTCAGATCGTCGGCGTTGATCACGCCCGAATCAATGAATTCGTTGTAGAGGTCGTTGCCTTCGCGGGTGCGTTCGCCGACGCCGCCAAACACCGACACACCGCCGTGCTCTTTGGCGATGTTGTTGATCAATTCTTGAATCAGTACGGTTTTGCCCACACCCGCACCGCCAAATAGGCCGACCTTGCCGCCGCGACGGTAGGGAGCCAGCAGGTCAATTACTTTAATACCGGTTTCAAACACCGTGGGCTGGGTTTCTAGCTCGGTGAATTTGGGAGCTGATCGGTGGATGGGGGAAGTGGTGTCAACATTGACCGGCCCTTTTTCATCTACAGGCTCACCCAGCACGTTGAAAATTCGGCCCAGGGTAGCGGCACCTACGGGCACGCTAATGGGAATCCCCGTATCGACAACTTTCATGCCCCGCACCAGACCATCGGTGGTGCTCATGGAAACGGTCCGCACCTGGGAGTCTCCCAGAAGCTGCTGCACTTCGCAGGTGACGGCAACTTCGTTGCCTGCAGGGTTAGTGCCCTGAATTTTGAGAGCATTATAGATCTTGGGCATTGAGCCAGGGGTAAATTTAATATCTACAACTGGGCCAATAATTTGAGTAATGTAGCCAACGTTTGTTTGTTCTGCTGTGGTGACCATGCCTGCGCCTATCTCGTATGATCAGCTGTTTAGGTCGCTTTTAATTTACTGTTACATTTTAAAGCGCCATCATTCAGAATATCACTAGAGCGTGACAGCCTACGATGATCGCGCTGACTTTATCTCAGCCTCTCGCCTAGGGCCTATAGAGGCAACGTGCAGAGGCGGCGGGCAGAACCTACCGCGCAAAGCAAACCAGTGCTCCCTTTGGGCAGAGCCTTGATCAAAGGCCTTAACCCAGAGGCCTTAACCAAAGGATCAAGTTGCACCGCTAGAATTCGCTGACGCAGTTGCGTCCGTAACAGTTGCGTTGACACCATTGAGCTGAGGGCTAGAGAACACCATGACTAGAGCTGACCTGGCTGAGCAAAGCGTTAACTTGAACGACCCTCAGTACTATATCAACCGCGAGGTGAGCTGGCTGGGGTTTAATGAGCGCGTGCTTCACGAAGCGCTTGACCCGCGCACGCCCCTGCTGGAGCGGCTCAAGTTTCTGGCCATCTACAGCTCTAATCTCGATGAGTTTTTTATGGTGCGCATCTCTGGGGTCATGGAGCAGGCCGAAGCTGGGATACACCCTGAAACCCCCGATCAGCTGACGCCCGTTAAGCAGCTTGAGATCATGCGATCGCACCTCATCGAGAAGGTGCGGCTCCAGCACCACACCTTTGAGCAAGAGCTACGCCCGGCCCTGGTTGAGCATGGGGTATATCTGCAAAACTACCGCGATCTAACCAAGGAGCAGAAGTTTTACCTCAAAGACTACTTTGAGAAGCGCATCTTTCCGGTGCTGACGCCCCTGAGCGTAGACCCGTCGCACCCGTTTCCGCGCATGTCTAACCTGAGCCTGAACCTAGCGGTGCGGGTAGTGGATCCCGAAACTGGGGTTGAGCGCTTTGCCCGGGTCAAGGTGCCCAGCAGCCTGCCCCGCTTTGTGGGCATGCCGGAACAGCTGCGCACCCATCAGGGTGAACCCTGCGTGTGGATTGGGGTGCCCCTGGAGCAGGTGATTGCCGAGAACCTGGGCTATCTGTTTCCCGGTATGACCACCGCTGGGCACAATCTGTTCAGAATTACCCGCGATGCTGACTTTCCGGTACTGGAAGATGAAGCTGACGACCTGCTCATTGCCATCGAAAAAGAAATCAGCAAGCGGCGGCTAGAGGGCTTTGTGTGTCGTCTAGAAATCGAGAGCACCATGCCCGATGACCTCCAAGAAGGGCTGATGCGAGAGCTGAAGGTAAGCCCCGACCGAGTGTATGAAATCAACGGACTGCTGAACCTGGCAGATTTGTTCTTCTTTCTTTCGATACCGTTGCCCGAGCTAAAAGATAAGCCCTGGACGGCGCTGGTGCCCCCCCGACTCAAGCTGGTGCTTGAACTGGAGGATGACGGTAGCAGGAGCTACTCTGAGCACGCCCCCAATATATTCACCATCCTGCGGGGCGGGGACATATTGGTGCACCACCCCTATGAATCGTTTAAGGCATCGGTGCAGGAGTTTATCACCCAGGCCGCCAATGACCCCAAGGTGCTGGCCATTAAAATCACCCTCTATCGCACCTCTGGTGACTCACCCATCGTGAAGGCGCTGATTGCGGCGGCAGCCAACCGCAAGCAGGTGGTGGCCCTAGTCGAACTCAAGGCCCGCTTTGACGAGGCCAACAACATTGAGTGGGCCAAAAAATTAGAAGATGCCGGGGTGCACGTGGTCTACGGCATTTCGGGGCTAAAGACCCACACCAAGACCACCCTGATAGTACGGGAAGAGGGCGACGAAATCCGCCGCTACGTGCACATTGGCACCGGCAACTACAACCCCAAAACCTCAAAACTCTACACCGACCTGAGCCTGTTTAGCGGTCGCGAAGACCTGGGGGCCGATCTGACCGATTTATTTAACTTTCTAACCGGCTACTCGCGTCAAAAAGCCTACCGCAAGCTGCTGGTGGCACCGTTTACCCTGCGCGATCGCATGGTAGCCCTGATTCGCCGCGAGATTGACCACGCTCAAAACATTGGAAAGAGCGGTGTCCGGGGCAAAATCATCGCCAAAATGAACTCCTTAGTCGATGCCTCTATGATCAGGCTGCTCTACGAGGCTTCCCAGGCTGGTGTCGAAATTGACCTGATTGTGCGCGGCATTTGCTGCCTGCGCCCCGGCATACCTGGGGTCAGCGACAACATTCGCGTGATTAGCGTTATCGGCAAGTTTTTAGAGCACTCCCGCATTTTCTGCTTCCACAACAGCGGCCAGCCCGAGTACTACATCGGCAGCGCCGACTGGATGACCCGCAACCTAGACCGGCGGGTGGAGGCGGTGGTGCCCATTGAAGACCCTAGCCTAGTCAAAGAGCTGCAAACTATTCTCGATATCATGCTGGCCGACAACCGCCAGGCGTGGGACATGGACTCTGACGGCACCTTTACCCAGCGTCGCCCGCTGGCAGACGACGAAGCCCAGGGCACCCAAACGGTGTTGAAGGCCCATACCCTAAAACGTGACAGCGTGTTGTAAACGTTGTGGACAAACCCTAAACATCCCCGCCTTGCTCAGCAAGGCGGGGATGTTTAGGGTTAATCTGATACGCCCTGGAAATAGGCCCATTTCCAGGCCAGATGCTTAGCCTCTGGCGCTGGCGCCAGAACGGCGGGGGGCGCTGGTGCTGCCACCGCTGCGACGGGGGCGCTGGCGGCGGGGCTTGCCAGGGGCAGCTGCCGATTTGACCGCAGAGGTATCGGACGAAAATGACGGCTCGTAGCCAGCCACCACATCTTGGGTGAGGGGCTGCTTGAGCATGCGCTCAATACTCACCAGCAGGGGCATCTCGTCATCGCTGATCAGCGAGATAGCGCGGCCTTCGTTACCGGCGCGGCCGGTGCGGCCAATGCGATGCACATAGTCTTCGGGCACGTTGGGCAGCTCAAAGTTGACCACGTAGGGCAGCTGATCGATGTCGATGCCGCGAGAGGCGACGTCGGTGGCCACCAGCACGCGTACCCGGCCCTGCTTGAAGTCTTTGAGGGCGCGGGCGCGAGCCGCTTGGGTCTTGTTGCCGTGGATGGCGGCGGTTTTGAGGCCGTCTTTGGCCAGCTGCTCGGCCAGGCGGTTGGCACCGTGCTTGGTGCGGGTAAACACCAGCACCTGCTGCCAGTTGTGAAAGCCAATGATGTGGGAAAGCAACTCCCGCTTGCGGTGGCGATCTACGGGATGCACCACCTGCTCGACCCGATCGGCGGTGATGTTGCGGGGGGCGACGTCGATCTGCACGGGCGACTTCAGCAGGGTGTGGGCCAGTTGCTGAATGGGCTTAGAGAAGGTGGCCGAAAACATCAGGGTCTGGCGCTCGTCGGGCAGACGACCCATGATTTTGCGAATGTCGTGGATGAAGCCCATGTCGAGCATGCGATCACACTCGTCCAGCACCAAAATCTCCACGGCGCTGAGGTCGACGGTGCCCTGGCTAACGTGGTCGAGCAGACGACCCGGCGTCGCGATGAGGATGTCGATTCCCTGGCGCAGCTGGCGGGCTTGGCCACCAAAGCTGACACCGCCGTAGACCATGGCGATCTTAAAGGGCATGTGCTTGCCGTAGGTGATCACGCTCTCGCCCACCTGAGCCGCTAGCTCGCGGGTGGGGGTGAGCACCAGGGCGCGAGGGATGCGCTTGCCCGAGGTCTTATTCTCAGCCAGTCGTTGTAGAAGAGGCAGGGTAAAACCTGCGGTTTTGCCAGTGCCCGTCTGGGCGCTAGCCAAAATGTCTTGACCCTGTAGAATCGCGGGGATCGCTTTCTGCTGAATGGGCGTTGGCTCAGTGTAGCCCTGGTCAGAAACAGCGCGAAGTAGACCGGCCTCAAGACCGAGTTGTTCAAACGTCATAAAGTTGTAGCTCCGAGTGGTGCCCCTACCCCAAATCAAGTACCTGGGCCCAGTCTAAGAGCAGTGAATTTAATCAAAAGAACGGCTTGTAGGCAAATTCTGTTGGTCAGCACAGACCGGATGGCTGACGAAGCTACATTCTAGCAGATAAACCAGAGAAGTTTGGGTTCTAGCCAGCAGACGAGCTGTAACCAAGGTTTTGCACGAGCTATTTGCCGTGAACTACCTATATGGGCCAGCCTGTGCAAAGGCTAGATGAGGTTGTCGTGGGTACGATCGCACCCCGCTTTTCACCCAATTTCGTCTTCTGAGAGAATTACTTTCCGTATCTGGCCACAACTGCATTCCGCTTGACCTTAAAGCCTCGGTAAATCCCCTTAGATCTGCCGCCGCTTACCACTACTGTGAATAAGCTGGGGATAGGTGTGCCTAGTTTGCTTCTCAATGTTCCTTAGGGGGCTGCAATGACCAGCCTCTCCACCGGGTATTCAACGTTTTTATTGCCTGAGTCGTCACCGCAGACCTATGTTGAACCCCTTATTTTTTACCCAGCTATGCCTAAAACTTTTTTGTATGCCGGTGCGGAAGATGAGTCGATGCCCTCTACCGGGGGCGATCGCCCTAACCAGGCGGCCTTTGACCATCGCGACAAAGTCCGCATTCTCGTCATTGGTCGCCCCTCGGCGGTCAATCGGGTGATCACAGAGATGAGCCACGTGGGCTTTTCTGACTCGGTGGAGTGGAGCAAACCCATTCCCACCGATCGCCAGAAAGATGATCGCCAGAAAGAGTCTATGCGGATACTCACCCGCTACGTGTTTGGCAATTCGTAGTTAATCGCCCCATGTTAATCGCCCCACAGACCTAGCATTTGGCCCTGAGATTGCCCCCTGAGGGGAGCCTCAGGGCTAAATGCTAGACTGCTTTCTAGCAATATGTCCCTGGCGATCGCCCATGACCTCAGCCCGGCCCGGCCCGGCGATTTCTCTATACGAAGCCGACTACCTCGGTTGGATCGAGGCGACCGCCGCCGCCCTCAAGCGCCAAGACTATGGGGCGATCGATTGGGAAAATGTGGTTGAAGAAATTGAAGACATGGGGCGACGGGAGCGGCAAAGCCTAAAAAGTAACCTAGTAATTTTGCTCCTGCATTTGCTGAAATGGCAGTTTCAGTCTGACAAACAAAGCCATAGCTGCAATGCAAGTATCGTTGAACATCGCCAGCGACTTGAGGATAGCGTGGAAGCATCTCCTAGCCTGAAGCCTTACTTAGAGACCCTGCTCACCAAAGCCTACGGCAACGCAGTAGAACGGGCGGCGGCAGAGACTGGCTTGTCTGAAGCTGCCTTCCCTCAAGACTGCCCCTATACCGCTGGCCAAATTATGTCCAAAGGTTTCTTGCCCTGAGCCTTGATCGGGGTGAGCACCTGCTCGCCCACTGATCTATGCACCGCCCTCACCACTGCCTGCGGTAGTGGTGCTCAACGTAGCGCTTAATCTGCCGGGCCATGCGGCGAATGCCTTCTTTTTCGTCGCGGCGAATGAAGGGGAGAAACATCTTGGAAAGCAGGCCAGAGATGCGTTCCTGGTGGATATATTTAGTGCGGTTGGGGCCGACGTCTTCTAGCTCAAACACATGCTCGCTCTTGAAGCCAGGGCCTTTGGAAATCCACCGCAGGCAGTGGTTGGGCTGCACCAGCAGAATCCGGGGCTGAAACTCGGTTTCGTCCTCGCCTTCGAGGCGGCGCAGAGAGAGAAAGATTTCGCCCCCCGGTTTAATCAGCAGGTTGGGGTCGCAGTCGTAGAGAAAGGTATTCCAGCGGTGCCATTCTTCTTTGCGCACCAGGGCATCCCACACGGCAAAGCGGGGGGCGTTGATGGTGACTTCGCTGTAGAAACTGGGCATGGCGGTGAGGGGTAGCCAGGAACCGGGTGCTAGAACCGTGTGTAGGTAACAGACACTACTGCTATCTTCACACACACTGGAGAGACTCAATCGGGGAGACTTAGCCGCCTAAAGTAAGGGGGTTTAGTCTTAATATTCCCTCAAGACGGCATTTTTGTTTCGCTGGCGCGATCGCCCAAAGGTTTTCCATGGCAACTCTCACCCCCAACCCCAGTTATAGTCTCAGTCTGCGGCTTAAAATTCCCAATAAAACCGGCATGTTGGCGCGGGTTACCCAGGCCATTGCCGAGGCCGGGGGCAACCTGGGCGATTTTTCACTAATCAGCCGCACCCGCTATGACATGGTGCGGGTGCTCCATGTCGATGCCTCCAGCGAGGCCCACGTAGAAGACATCATCGCGGCGGTCAAAACCGTGGAAGAGATCGAGATTCTAGAGATCTGCGATCGCACCTTTCAGATCCACGAGGGCGGCAAGATCAGCGTCGAGAGCAAGCTGGAGCTGCACAACCAGGATGACCTGGCCATGGCCTACACCCCTGGCGTGGGGAGGGTCTGTGTCGAAATTGCCGAGCACCCCGATCGCGTGTATGACCTCACCATCAAGGGCAATACCGTGGCGATTGTCACCGACGGCAGCGCCGTGCTGGGGCTGGGCAATCTCGGCCCCGCCGCCGCCCTGCCGGTGATGGAGGGCAAGGCGCTGCTGTTTAAGAAATTTGCCGGGTTAGACGCCTTCCCGATCTGCCTCGATACCCAGGACACCGACGAGATTATCAAGGCGGTGAAACAGCTGGCGCCCGTCTTTGGCGGCGTCAACCTGGAAGATATCAGCGCCCCCCGCTGCTTTGAGATCGAGTCTCGCCTGCGTCAGGAGCTAGATATTCCGGTCTTTCACGATGACCAGCACGGCACCGCCATTGTCACCCTGGCGGCGCTGGTCAACGCGCTCAAGCTGGTGAACAAATCGCTCACCCAGGTGAAGGTGGTGATCAACGGGGCCGGGGCGGCGGGGGTGGCGATCGCCAAGCTGCTGCAAAAGGCCGGGGCAACCGCCATTGTGCTGTGCGACTCGAAGGGCATTATTTCCACCAGACGCGACGACCTGAACGCCCAGAAACAGGAGTTTGCGGTAGAAGCATCGGGCACCCTGGCCGATGCCATGGTGGGGGCCGATATTTTCCTGGGCGTCAGCGCGCCGGGGGTGGTCAGCGTCGAGATGGTGGCATCGATGGCGACTGACCCAATTGTGTTTGCCATGGCCAACCCGATCCCCGAGATTCAGCCTGAGCTGGTGGCGGACAAGGTGGCGGTAATGGCCACGGGCCGCAGCGACTATCCCAACCAGATCAACAACGTGCTGGCCTTCCCCGGCATGCTGCGCGGTGCCCTCGACTGCCGCGCCCAGGAGATTACGCCCTCGATGTATCTGGAGGCGGCCTATGCGATCGCGGCCCTGGTCAACCCCCACGAACTCACCCGCGAGCACATCATTCCTTCAGTGTTTGACGAGCGGGTGTCTACCGCTGTGGCCTCGGCGGTCAAACACGCCGCTAGGGTCGATGGAGTGGCAAGAAAGTAGGGGGATGAGAACGTTGAAACCTTGGAAGCCTGAGTTCGGGGTAATGGCCCCCTCCTCGGAGGGGGATCCGGAGGGCGGGATGATTCAAAACTCATGCAGAATACAAGTCTCTGAATACGGTTAATTGCTTTCCTGGGTTCAATTGACCCACTCCTACCCCTCCCGGTCGGGGACAGGGGAGCTGTTTCTGCACTACTAAGGCATTTTGGCTATTGGTCAGCCAAGCAGGCGGGCTTTTGACTGCCTGTCGCCACTAAAGCGGCGACCAAGGTGAAAATAGTACAAGGAAATGTTTTTTTACTCCATTGCTTAGGTGTGTTGATTAAAATACACTTGCTTTGTCATGTTCTCAGTTAGTGCTAAATCTTTACCAAGAGAAAGACTATGTTATCAGTGACTCACGATTCAATCACAAAGCACTTTGAATCAATTGAATCGCATAAAGCTATTATACATCCCCTCTTTGAGTGGTTAAACGAGCAAAGCATTGATCGTTTTTCTGACGCAATTCTTTTCGATATATATCGAACCAATTATTTTACGCGCACTCAAGGAATCACATCTGCCATATCTGAAATACTGAAAGCAGCAATTGAAGAATCAGACTCCCTAACGATAGCTCTCGTTGGCATGAATATTTTCGAGGAAACGGGAGAAGGCGATTCTAAAAATACTCATTTGATGATGCTTCAGGATTCTCATAATCAACATGGAGAGTTTATCTTCAATCTAGCTCCAATCCCCATTAAATTAGCTAGGCATAATGATCATACACTTAATCATACACTTAAATCTTTTCGTAATTTTCCTGAAAATCGAATGCACCTGTACTCAAATACCTCATACCTTTTCAAGTTAGGCGTCATGCTGGCAGACGAGACTGCTGCCGTCCCTATGATAGAAGGCTTCTACAAAGCCTTTTTTAAGCCCTATGAGAAACTATATACAAAGAAGGATTTTCAAAGCATGTCTCAATACTTTTCTTCTCACTTGTCTGGTGTTGAGCAGCGGCATGGTAGTGATATATTACAGGCCGTTGATAATAATTTTAAATCGATATCAGATCTTGATGAAGTCATGTATGGAATAGAATCCTTTTTTAGGATTCAATCTGATATTTGGGATGACTTATTACTTGCGTTATTAACAGCCAAGAGAGGCTAGAAATGAAAACACTCAGGAAAGCAGAGAAGATATGAGTGATATACCCTCCCATGAAATGGTTCCAGGTCGTCAATTTCACATTTTTCCATTGGAAGGTTACTCTGGCAATACCTTTCCTCATAAACATAATTTCTACGAAATTATATGGCCTTGGCAAGGAGATGGAATCCATTTAATTGATTTTCAAGAGCATTCACTAGATAGCCATGCTGTTTTCCTTCTTAAGCCAGACCAAGTAAATAAATTTGCCTCCAAGAATTTAGCAGGCTACATAATAGAGTTTAGTGAGCCTTTTTTATGCCACGAACCTCAAGACAGAGTTGTGCTTGAGAAACTATGCCAATCAAATCATTTTCAGTTGAATTCTAGCGTGGAATCAGCAGTTAGAAAACTATTAGCCCTCCTTTATCAGGAGTACTTGTCAGAAGACAGCAGATCTGACCTGATAAGAACTTATTTGAAGGCAATTATTATCAATCTTTCAAAAGTACTGAAAAGCGCTGATTTAGCCATATACGATGGAGATACAGAAAGAATTGCTCACATAAATAAACTTTTAAGGGAAAATTTCAAGACACATAAGAATGTAAAATTCTATGCTAATTCTTTATCTTTAACCCCAAAGCGATTGAACGAAATTCTGAAGCTTAAGACTGGTAAAACCATGACAGAGCTAATTCATAATCGTTTGGAGATGGAAGCACGCAGAGAATTAATATTTGGTCAACTTAGTGTGAAAGATATTGCCTTAAAGTTAGGGTTTGATGATCCATCCTACTTCAGTCGGTTTTTCTTGCGAACGGCTGGCATGTATCCACAGGATTATAGAAAAAATAACCACTTTAGTGTGACTAATCAATAAAAATTTCATTAGTTTTCTGCAATTTCTCAATCACCGCTGGTAAAGACAGGCCCTAGGGATTGCGCAAAGAGGC
>QBMN01000240.1 GCA_003241845.1 Shackletoniella antarctica
TCTAGCATGGGCTTCTGAATGTGAGGGGTTGTTTGGTTACCACTACTCTATTTCAGAAGCCCTCTCTCGTTTTGGCGAAGGTATTGTAAACAGCACCGGGTTAAAGGTGGCCAGCCCCGCCTGGGGAATCGGCAAAAAGCAGGCCTGGGCGCTGACCAGCACATGGCTGTCGCGGGCCGGGGCCAGCAGCGATCGCCCCCGCCCCGTCCAAGAACCAGGCTCGTGCAGATAGCTCCGCAGATCCCCCAGCAGATCGCCCAGGGCCACCCGCCGCAGGTCTTCGCCTGCCTCGTTGCCCACCATCACAAAGAAATTGTCGAGGGGAATGTCGGCGCTGATGTCTTCAAAGTTGGGGTGGCGAATGACCGGCATCAGGTGCAGCTGATGCCGCCCGGTGTCGGGGTCTTGCTGCTGCACCTGAATGGTCATATCGCTAATGTTGGGGCCAACCGAAGAACCGTAAAACCGCCCGGTGTCTTCCCAGGTGACGTTGAGAACGTTGAGCTCTAAGGCCTCGGCCAGCTGATGGGCCACGGGGTCAGACACCATCGCCTGGGTGCGCTCAATCACCTGGCGATCGCGGTTGAACTGCTGGCGCTGCTGCTGGTTCTGCACAATCGGTGGCACCGGAGATAGTTCTGGCACCACTATATCTGCTGCCCGCAGGCTGGGCGTAGCCAGGGCGGCGGCCATCGACATTACCCCCAGGGGCAACCAGACCCTCAGTGGGCGACCCATGACTGGGCGTTTCTTCTCTTTACGTTCCATCTTCATTCTCCCAACGCTGTGCCCTTAACCTACGCGAGGGGGCGAGCCGGGTCGGGATGGTTACATAAACTGAAACTGTGGCGGCGTCAGAATCTGAGTCAGGGGCTGAGTCAGGGGCTGAGTCAAGGGCTGAGTCAGGGAGAGGGGCAGGGCAGGCTAGGCGATCGCCATCGTCACCCCCAGCGGGTCTTCGCAGTAGTCGGCCAGGTGGGGGCTGCGGTAGCCGTCTTCGCGCCAGAGAATAGGGAAAAAGCTCTCATCCATTTCGGTGTCGCCGACGCGCTTGTAGCGGCCGTAGATGTAGCCCTGGGGGTTGGTGGGGTGAAACCGGGCGCTGGCGGGCAGGGTATGCAGGCCAATGCTGCGGAACATGCCCTCGGTGCGGGTGGTGGGGCCAAGGCCGTGCCAGGTGCGCCCGTGGTGAAAGGCGCAGCCCCCGGCGGGCACATCAACGACCACTAATTCTGGCTCAGGAACTCCGGCGTTTTCTGCCGCTTGCAGCATGGCCCAGCGGTAGTCTTTGGTGGGCGCATGGAACTCGCCCGCCACGCTGGAAATGGGCCACTGGTGAGAACCCTTGGCGTAGACCAGGGTGCCATCGGCGGCGGTGGCCGGGTCGAGGGCGACCCAGCAGGTGATCATCTGGGCGGGTTCGAGAAAGTCGATGTAGACGCCGTCTTGGTGCATGGCGATCGCCTGGGCACCAGGAGGCTTCATCCACAGGCTGTCTTGGCCAATGCGCGCCCCCTCCCACCCCGCCAGGGTGGCGCTGAGGCGGCCAATCTCTGACGAGAGCACCAGGCTGGCGACGGTGCGATCGCACTTCCAGCCGTTGCAGATTTCGCGGGTGATGTCGGGCAGGCTCATGCGGGGCCGCCAGTGCCACTCGTCGGGGTAAATGCCGGTCTCAAACTCGCCGTGGAACAGGGGGTCGAGGCGCTCGGCCAGGCGCTCGGCGTAGTCGGCGGGCAGAAAGTTTTCCAGAATCAGAAACCCATCGTTCTGGAACTGCTGAATTTGACCTGGGGAAAGCTGAACGGGTTGATACGCCATGGCAAACAGAGTCTCTGGGAGCAGGAAACGCAGCGGACAGGGTAAGTCTGGTCTACAGGAATTTGTCTCTACAGGAATTTGTCAGTGGTGGGCAGTGCCCAACTGTTAAGGTGGCCAAACTATTCTCTAAATGCCTATGGGACTCCGGCCACAACCACCAGGGAGTGAACTCCCTGGCTCACGGCGAAAGTCTGTTAAAGCAGACTCGGACAGCCACTCCCTAATCCTCTTTAGAGGATTTCGGCTTTGAGCCTTGGACTTTGAGTCCTAGGCTCAGCGGCCCATCTGAGGGATGGGCCGCTTAAACTTGCCCCACCTTGACAGGGCTGGTAATGCCCGACCTACTGGGCTGAATCTGACTCAACTTAGTTGACAAATCTGGACGTGCCCTATGTACTTGTCATAATAAGTTCTTCCCCCAAAGATTATGTGTCCCCCACTACCCGAAACTAAAACTGAATCTGCCACTCGTCTCACCGTAGAGGCCGGGGTGTTGCACATTGCCGCCAGCGACTTCGACGCCCGCCCCATGAGCTTTTTAGACAACGATGGGCAGCGCACCGGCTACGAGCCAGAGCTGGCCCGCGCGGTCTGTGCTCACCTGGGCCTGACCCCGGTATGGCACAACCTGCCCATGGCCGAGTTTTACACCTGCTTGGCGACCGAAAAGTACGACGCCGTGTGGTTTAACCAGGCGATTACCCCCGAACGGTTGCAGGTGGTCGACTTTACCCAGCCCTACGGCCTGTTTGACGAGTCGGTCTTGGTGAAAAAAGACAGCGGTATTACCTCGGTGAATGACCTAGCGGGCAAACGGGTGGGCGGTCTGGCCGACAGCACCAACATTGCCCTGGTGGCGGGGTTTCCTGGGGCGACGGCGGTGCCCTACCCCGGCAGCGACCAGGTGCTGCCCGAAATGCTGGCGGCCCTGCGGGCGGGAGACATCGACGCGCTGATCGACGACGAACTGGTGCTGGTGGTCGCCGCCGAAGAGGATGACTCGCTAAAAATTGCCTTTCACCTGCCGACGCGGGTGCCCTTTGCGATCGCCACCCCCAAGGCCAACCCCACCCTCAATGCCACCCTCAACGCGGCGATCGCCGCCACCCTGGCCGACGGCACCCTGGCCCAACTCTGGGCCGAATGGATTCCCTGGAAGCCGTTTCCCTTTGAGTAGAGCCAATGAGTAGAGCCAATGAGTAGGGCCGGGTGCGTAGGACGGGTTCTGGCGACAAAAACTCTCTATCAATCAGCGGTTGCGCCCCGAGGGCGAGCACCCAACCCGCCCGCTTTCCCGTGGTAGGGTGACGATACCCTCCTCTGGCGAGAGCTATGGTTAATCGTCTGGCAGATTCGCCCAGTCTGTATCTGCGCAAGCATGCCGAAAACCCGATCGACTGGTGGCCCTGGTGCGACGAGGCGCTAGAGCAGGCCCGGCAGAATAACACGCCCATTTTTCTGTCGATTGGCTACTCTAGCTGCCACTGGTGCACGGTGATGGAGGGGGAGGCGTTTTCGGATGGGGCGATCGCCGCCTACCTCAACGCTAACTTTCTGCCCATCAAGGTTGACCGCGAGGAGCGCCCCGACATCGACAGCATCTACATGCAGGCGCTGCAAATGCTCACTGGCCAGGGGGGCTGGCCGCTCAACGTGGTGCTGCACCCGGTCACGCGAGTGCCCTTCTACGGCGGCACCTACTTTCCCCTAGAGCCAAAGTACGGGCGGCCAGGGTTTTTGCAGGTGCTCACCGCCCTGCGCCAGTTTTACGACAGCGAAAAAGCCCGCCTGGCAGAAATCACCGAGGCGGTAATGGACAACCTGCACCAGGGGGCAGCCTTGCAGGACGCTCCGACGGTTCCGTCGGCGGAGGTGCTCTACGCGGGGCTGACGGCGATCGCCCAGATTCTCATGCCCAAGGCCCAGGGCACCTGTTTCCCGATGATTCCCTACGCGGCAGCGGTGCTGGGCGGGCAAGCCTTTGACCTAGAGCTAGATGTGCCTCATCTGTGCGGCCAGCGGGGGCGAGACCTGGCTCTGGGCGGCATCTACGACCACGTGGGCGGCGGCTTTCACCGCTACACCGTAGACCCCACCTGGACGGTGCCCCACTTTGAAAAAATGCTCTACGACAACGGGCTGATTGTGGAGTATCTGGCCGACCTGTGGGCCAGCGGCCAGCGGGAACCGGCCTTTGAACGGGCGATCGCCCTCACCCACGCCTGGCTTTTGCGGGAAATGACCGCCCCCGGTGGCGACTCTGATGGCGATTCTGATGGCGATTCTGGTGGCGATTCTGGTGGCGATTCTGGTCGCGACTCTGGCGGCTACTTCTACGCTGCCCAGGATGCCGACAGCTTTGTCACCGCCGCCGATGCCGAGCCAGAGGAAGGTGCGTTCTACGCCTGGCCCTACCAGGTGCTGGAACCGGCGCTGACCGCTGACCAGCTGCGGGCGCTGAGCGAGGCCTTCACCGTCACCCCGGCGGGCAACTTTGAGGGGCAAATTGTGTTGCAGCGATCGCGCCTCGGCCCCCTGCCCGCTGAGGTAGAATCCTCGCTAGACCAGCTGTTTACCCTGCGCTACGGCACTCCAGCGGCAGCACTCGCCACCTTTCCCCCGGCAGTCGATAACCACGGGGCCAAAACCCAGCCCTGGCCGGGGCGTATCCCCCCTGTGACCGACACCAAGCTGATCGTGGCCTGGAATAGCCTGATGATTTCTGGCCTGGCCAAGGCGGCGATCGCCCTGCAAAACCCCGACTACCTGGCCACCGCCGTCGTCGCCGCCGAGCACATTCGCCAGCACCAGTGGGTCGGCAGTCGCCTGCACCGCCTAGGCTACGACGGCACGCCCCGAGTGCAGGCCCAGTCAGAAGACTACGCCCTGCTGATTAAGGCCTTCATTGACCTGCACCAGGCCAGTCTGGCCGTCTCCCCCACCGCAACCGACTGGCTGACGCTGGCCATTTCAACCCAGCAAGAATTTGACCATTTGCTCTGGAGCGCCGATCAGGGCGGCTATTTTAGCGCGGCGGGCGGCGAAGATCTGCTGGTGCAGGAGCGGCCCTACCAAGACAACGCCACCCCGGCGGCAAACGGGGTGGCGGTGGCCAACCTAGTCCGCCTCGCCCTGCTCACCGACAATTTGGACTATTTAGACCGGGCCGATCGCACCCTGCAAGCCTTTGGCACCGTGATTGAGCAGCTGCCCCGCGCCTGCCCCAGCCTGCTGGCGGGCCTCAACTGGTTTCTCCACGGCACGGTGGTCAAGGCCACGGCAGCGGCGATCGCCGAGCTGGCAACCGAGTATTGGCCAACCACCGTCTTCACCCCTAGCCAACACCTGCCCGCCGGAGCCGTGGGCATGGTCTGTCGCGGCACCAAATGCCTAGCAGTGGCAGATTCGGTAGCCAAACTGCGGCAGCAGCTCCAAGGATAAGCCGCGTAACCCTAGAGTCGGTGCATTACGGCGGTGCGAAGAACAATAGGCGATCGCACCATAGGCCTGCCGCCCAATGACACCCTCCCGCTCACCCCCTCCCCCCGCTCCTC
>QBMN01000241.1 GCA_003241845.1 Shackletoniella antarctica
GTGCTGGGCAGCTCTGGCTCGGGTTCTGGAGTCGATAGGCTGCTGATGCTGAGCAGATCCACAAACTCCTCCTCTGCTGAGACTTCTTCCTCTAGCTCTGGGGCAGAGCTAGAGGGCACCGGAGTCACCAGCAGCAGACCATGGGTCAGCAGCGAAATTACAAACAGTGGCGCGGCCAGGGTTTTGACCCAGCCAGGCCAATTGGCCCCTAGCGACCGGTCAGACTCTGCCATTGTCCCAAGACACCCAATAAAAATACTCTAGTTGAAGCTAAACCTCATCCAAGTCCAGAGAGGAAACCTCACCTGTGGGAAAACCACAGATCCCGAGCTGGACTTGGCATAGCTAGCAGACTCATAACCCTGCGTTGGGCGCTGGTGCCTAACGCAGGCAAGCCCCCTTAGTGGTGCAGAAAACTCCTGAAAGCCTTATAAATCAAGGATTCTCACCGAGACGGCGATCTTGAGGTTCATCGGGTAAACGAACGAGGGCAATGGGTTTCAGGCGCTGTTTTGGCCGTTCAGGTCATCCATCATGAGACTCAAAAAAGTTTTCTGCACCACTAAGGGCAAGCCCCTAGAAAGAAACGATCTTGCCAAGGACTTACCTTACAATCGCTGCGCTGCTCGTCTAGCCGGGCCTATAGGCCAGACAGGAAGGAGGCGTACTCTTGCTCGGGCAGGGGCACGTAGCCGGTTTCGGGCACCAGATCAGTGGCGTTCTCCATCATGAACTCCACAAAGGCACGCACTTCGGGCTTGTTCTCAAGGCTGCTCTTCTTCACGTAGAAGAAGATGGGACGAGAGAGGGGCTCGTAGGTGCCGTCTAGCAGGGTTTCTTCGCTGGGCAGAACGCCATCGACAGCGGCAGCCTGGAGGCTGTCTTGATTTTCTTGGTAGTAGGCGTAGCCGAAGTAGCCCAGGGCGTTGACATCGCGAGATACGCCAATCACCAGGATATTGTCGTCTTCGCTGGCGGTGTAGTCGGCGCGGCTGGCGGCAGACTCACCCACGATGACCTCGGTGAAGTAGTCGAAGGTGCCGGAGTCGGTGCCGGGGCCAAACAGGTTGATGGGCTGGTTGGGCCAGCTGGGGTCAATCTGGTTCCACCGGGTCACGGTGCCTTCGGAGGCGGGTTCCCAAAGCTTCTTGAGCTGCTCAACGGTGATATCGTCAGCCCAGTCGTTGTCGGGGTGAATAACAACGGTGAGGGCGTCGAAGGCGATTGGCACTTCGATATACTCAATACCCGTGGCGGCGCAGGCCTCAATTTCAGAGGCTTTGATGGGGCGAGAAGCACCGGTGATATCGAGCTCGTCGGCGCAGAACTTGCTGAAGCCGCCGCCGGTGCCCGACACACCCACGGTGACTTGGGTGCCACGGTTTTCGGCCATATATTCTTCGGCCATGACTTCCGAGATCGGGAAGACGGTGCTAGAGCCATCGACCGCAATGGTCGAGGTACCCTGAGAAAGGGCGCTGGGGGCAGCGATGCCAGCGGCTACTGCGGCAGTAAGAACCCCGGCAAGCGCATAGCGATTAAATTTCTGTTTACTGAGAACCATACAACACTCTCCGTGGCGTTCTAAACATATCTATTCGCCATGTGTGAGCATATAGGCTAAAGCCTAAGAGAGTCTGATGCCTTTAGTAAGGTTAGGTTTAGAAGCGATTAAGGCAGCGTTAATTAACCTTTGGCGTTTCTGTCTAGACTGCGCCAGGAAAGCTTCTTGCCTGTACTGATTTAGAAAATTGGAGTAACTAGGTTAAGGCTAGGGAGAATAATTAATAATAAGAGGTAAAGGTATTCTTAAGATGACAATAAATTAGCAAAAAACCTTGAGCAGATGGGCGATCGCGGTTTAGCGTACGTAATGTACTGTCTACGCCCTATCCTCGAGCGGAGGCTCTGACCCCGATGACAGCCGAGTTTTTGTCTCCCCCCCAAACACCTTCCCAATGGCAGCCCAATCGCCGCCGCAGTCGCCGAGTCGAAGCCCTTGTGCGGGCGATTTGCCTGATGTTTGCGGCTATTTCTATTCTCACCACCGTGGGGATTGTGCTGACGCTAGTGTTTGAGACCTTTGATTTTTTTGCAGACCCCTTTTTTCGTCAGGCGCTGTGGCTAAATCAGCTGCCCGACCTGCTGCCCGATGCGTCTGAGGCCCAGCTGCTGGCGCTCAGCGATCAAATTGAGGCGGTAGATCCGACTAAATTGTTTGATCAAACGGCGGCGATCGGCGTAGAACCTCCGAGCATAGTGGCCGGGTTTTTCTATGGGCTAAAGCGGTTTTTGACCGACAACCGCTGGACGCCGCTATTTCAGAGCGCCAGCTTTGGTGTGTTTGTGCTGATTAGCGCCACGCTGATGACCACCACCATTGCCATGGCGGTGGCGGTGCCCCTGGGGCTGCTGATTGCTGTTGCCCTGAGCGAATACGCGGCCCCTCAGCTGCGCCAGGTGCTAAAACCAGTTTTAGAGCTGCTGGCGGGGGTGCCCTCGGTGGTGTTTGGCTACTTTGCCCTGCTGACGGTGACGCCCTTTTTGCAGCGGCTGATTCCGCCGTTGCAGGGGTTTAACGCCCTCAGCGCTGGCCTGATATTGGGGGTGAGCATCATTCCCCTGGTGGCGTCGCTGAGCGAAGACGCCATCAACGCTGTGCCCCAAGACCTGCGCGATGGGGCCTTTGCCATGGGGGCTACCAAGCGCGAGGTGATCCAGGCGGTGGTGATCCCGGCGGCGCTGTCGGGCATTGTGGCGTCGATCATTTTGGCGCTGTCGCGGGCCATTGGCGAAACCATGATTGTCAGCCTGGCGGCGGGGCAAAACCCCCAGCCCATCGACGGCAACCTGGGCTTTATCAACCCCTTGATTCCGGTGATGACCATGACCGCCTTTATTGTGCAGGTCAGTCTGGGAGATGCCCCCCACGGTTCGCTGGCCTATAAAACCATCTTTGCCGTGGGGACGGTGCTGTTTTTGATGACCCTGACGTTAAACATTGTCAGCTACTGGTTTGTGCGTCGCTTTCGGGAGAAATACGAATAATGGCTGCTTCACCATCGGAGTTATTGCCGCCTCAGCCCCCGGTGGCTAAGGGGCCTGAGTTTGCGGGCAACCTGCCCCAGCGCTACAGCGCCGATCGCCTGTTTCAGGTAGCGGCCTGGGGGGCGACGGCGATCGCGATCGCCGTCCTGGGCTGGCTGCTGTTCGACGTGCTCAGCCAGGGGCTGGGCCGCCTCAGCTGGCAGTTTCTCACCAGCTTTCCCTCCCGCCGGCCCGAAAATGCGGGCATTGTCGGGGCGCTGGCGGGCACCTTTTGGGTGATGATTATCGTTGCCGTGGTCGCCTTCCCCGTCGGCGTGGGGGCGGGGCTGTATCTCGAAGAATTTGCCACCGACAGATGGTTTACCCGGCTGATTGAGATCAACATCAGCAACCTGGCGGGGGTGCCGTCAATTATCTACGGCCTGCTGGGGCTGGCGGCCTTTGTGCGGCTGCTAGAGCCGATTACCGGCGGGCGGACGGTGCTGGCCGGGGCGCTTACCCTGGCGCTGCTGGTGCTGCCGATTATCATTGTTGCCACCCGCGAGGCCCTGCGGGCGGTGCCCGAGGGCATGCGCCTGGCGGGGCTGGCCATAGGCGGCAGCCGCTGGCAAGTGGTGTGGGATCACGTGCTGCCCGCCGCGCTCTCGGGCATTCTCACCGGGGTGATTTTGGCGCTGTCGCGGGCGATCGGCGAAACCGCGCCGCTGATTACCATCGGCGCGCTCACCTTCGTGCCTTTTACCCCCGGCTGCACCGAGAATTTTCCCTATTTCAACCCCGCCGACCTGCTGCGCTGCCCGGTGAATGTGGTGCAAAGCCCGTTTACGGTGATGCCGATTCAGATTTTTAACTGGGTCAGCCGCCCTCAAAAGGCGTTTCACGAGAACGCAGCGGCGGCCATCATTGTGCTGATGGTGATGCTAGTGCTGATGAACAGCGTGGCCATTATTTTGAGGAACCGCTTTAGGCAAAAGGGTTAACGCCCAGGCCCAGGGCGCACGGTAGGGGCGCACAGCTGTGCGCCCCTGCGAATCAATTATTCCACCGCCAGCGAGACGCGGTTGCCGCCGATCGCCCGCAAATCCGTCAATAGGCCCGACACTTCGCTGTAGGCCAGTTCGCGGTCGGCCTGGAGCACCAGCTTGCCGCTGGGGTTTTGGGCAAAGTAGGTGCGCACTCGCTGGCTGAGTTGGCTAAAAGCAACAGTCTCGTTGTCTAGCACCAGGTTGCCGTCCTTATCGAGGCCCACCACCAGGGCATCTATCTGGGCCACCTGGGTTTCTTCCACCGCGCCGTCGCCCGGTACCGACTCGGGCAGGCGCACGTTGAGCAACTGTTGCCCAGTCAGCCCCATGGAGATGATGATGAAAAAGGTCAGCACCGTCATCAACACGTCCAACATGGGGATGAGGTTGACCTCGGGGATCTGAGATTTGGCTGAGCGGCGGCGGCGAGAGCGCATAGAACCTGAGGAAAACTACTTGAGGCCACCACCAGTCTAAGGCCAGAACTAGGCGGCAGCGAACAGCTGTTTCTTAACCCAAATATCGGCGCGGGCGTGGAGGTAAATGGGGTCGGCATCTAGGGCGATCGCCCGGTCGTACGACTCCACCGCGTTGCCGTAGGCCCCAATTTCGGCTAGCAGTTTGCCTCGGTTAAACCAGGCCTGGTGATACTGAGCATCAAGGGCGACTGCTCTGTCGTAGGCGGCCAGGGCCTCGGCCTGGCGGTTGAGGCCGCAGAGGGCATTGGCGCGATTGTTCCAGATGGTGCAGTAGCGGTCTTCAATGGCGATCGCCTGGTCAAAGGTTTCTAGCGCCTGGGCAAACTGGGCCTGCTCGCAGAGGGCGCAGCCCCTGGCGTTGAGGGCAGCGGCGCTGTGGTCGTGGTTGTGAGTCGGGTTCATGGGGGCAAGCTTTACAGGGCAACAGTACCCATTGTGCCGAAGGAGCCGCGATTCTTCAGGGGGGGTGATACCCGCTATGAGTACGGGTTCACGGCCCAGAGAGGCTAGGGTTCTGGCGGTGTTGCCCCAGGGTATTCTCTAGGGTTTTAGCCTAGGGTTTTGGCTTGGAGTTTTTGATCTATAGTGCAACCTATGCCTCAGATTTCTTGGTCAGAACTAGTCGCGGCGGCTGCCGCCGGGGAGCTAGTGAGCTTTCCCACCGATACGGTGCCGGCCCTAGCGGCCCGGCCAGAATCGGGCGATCGCATCTACGCCGCCAAACAGCGCCCCGCCGACAAGCCCCTAATTCTCATGGGAGCCAGCCTCGACGACCTGCGGCCCTACATCGCTGGCACAGCCGCCGAGTGGGCCGAGTGGA
>QBMN01000242.1 GCA_003241845.1 Shackletoniella antarctica
GACTTCGGCCACAACCACCAGGGAGTAAACTCCCTGGCTCATAGCAAAAGTCTGCTAAAGCAGACTGGGGAACTCGGCTCCCAATGCTCTTTAGAGGTTGTAGGCCAGCAGCAAAACCCAGATGCTCTAGGTGATCATCGGCGGGGTTTTAGCGTGAATCATGTCTATGCCCAAGGTGGTTTTGAGGGGCCTGAGGTTGACTTCAGTGGCTCGCCATCGCAGGTGGTCAAGGTCAGCCAGAGCCCCCAACGCCGCCCAATTTAGTCTGCAACTGCCCGCCAACCCCTAACCCACCGGCAGGTTGCCGAGTCTGCCCGCAAACATTAGAGTAATGTAAACAACTGTTAACAAAGGTATAGACTAAATTAAGGAATGTACTCCACGATTAGCTATATTTTGGCCAGCAGTTGCTGGTCTTCGTTGTGTTCAAACTCCCCAGCGTTCAGATTCCGTCGCGTTAAAACTCTGTGCGTTCAAGCTCTATGTTGTTACGGCAAGCCAGTATGAGAAATGTGCTGAAGGTTTTGGTTATCTGCGTTGTCAGCCTGTGCGTTTGGCTGCCCATGGCACCGGCCATGGCCTACGACAACCCCGAACTCTTGCCCGATAAAGAAACCTCGATCATTGACCTGGCTAAGTCCCTGAGCACGCGCCAGGAAGAGGATCTCGACTCTCGGCTCAACCAGTTTGCCACCGAAACCGGCTGGAAACTGCGGGTGCTGACCCAGTACGACCAGACTCCGGGCCGCGCCGTCAAGGACTTTTGGGGCCTCGACGATCGCAGCATTATGCTGGTAGCTGACCCGCGCGGCGGCAACCTGCTCAACTTCAGCGTCGGCGACGCCGTCTACGATCTGCTGCCCCGCACCTTTTGGATTGAGCTGCAAACCCGCTACGGTAACCAGTTCTTTGTGCGCGAAAACGGCGAAGACAACTCGATTTTGAGCGCTCTAGACTCAATTCAAGGCTGCCTGAGCCAGGGCGGCTGCAACGTGGTGCCCGGTCTGCCTCAGGAGCAGTGGATTTTAACGCTGATCACCTCCATCGTAGGTGGGGTAATCTGCGGATTTGCCGCTCACCCCCGCAAGGAGGGGCAGGGGTTTGCCTGGCAGTGGGTGCTGATTTTTTCGCCTCTGTGGGGGATTTTGTTTCTCGCCTTTGGCATTGGCCCGGTGGTAACTCGCACCAGCGATTGGTTGCCCCTCACGCGCAACGTGGCGGGTTTCTTGATTGGGGCGCTGGTGGCCTACCTCACCCCTGCCTTTGCCGGTCAGGCCCCCAATTCTGAAACGTAATTTTCATGGGGCGTGGGTAGAGGGGGCACAGGTAGAGGGGCCCAGGTAGAAGGGCGCAGGCTCTGCGCCCCTACGGTTGGGCTGTGTGGGAATTGGGGTTGTGTGATTTGGTATCAGGGCAGGAGTCTAGGGGCGCAGATTCTACACAGGCTGGGCAACCATGGCGGCATTGACCGTCGAGAGCAGCTGCTTCGGGTCAATGGGCTTGGCAATACAGCCGCTGGCCCCGGCTTCTAGGGCCTGGGCTACTCGGTGATGATCTTCCCCATCGAGCAGCGCTAAGATTTTGGGCCGGATGGGGCCTAGAGCCTGGTGCAAAACGGCCAGAATGTCGTTGTCGCTGGTGAGGGTGAGGCTGGTGATCACAGCGGCGGGCCGCAGTAGTTTAATCTGATCAATCAGCCGCGATCCGTCCACAACCCAGATCACCTGGTAGGCGGCGGCAGTGAGCAGATCGCAGATCAGGCTGGCGGCTTCTTCGTTGTCTTCGACCAGCACAATGCGCCCGACGGTGGGTTCAAGGGTGGCGGGCGGCTCTGGCGCGGCCAAGGCCGCCGCTCGCTGCTGCGGAATGCGTACGGTAAAGACTGAGCCAACCCCCACCTCTGAGCTGACCTTAATCGAGCCGCCGTGCAGCTCGACTAGCTGTTTGGTGAGAGCTAGACCCAGCCCGGTGCCCTGGTGCTCGCGCTGGCGCACGTTTTCGAGCTGCTGAAATTTCTCAAACAGCAGAGATTGGGCGGCGGCAGCAATGCCAATGCCGGTGTCTTTGACCTGAAAAACAGCGTCATTTTGCTCTCGCCGTACCTGTAGGGTGACCTGACCCTCAGCGGGGGTGAACTTGACGGCGTTGCTGAGCAGGTTGGCTAAAATCTGTCGCACCCGCCTGAGGTCAGCCACAAAGGTGTCCTGGCCGTTGACCAGCTTGAGGTTGATGGCAATCTCGATGTTGTTATGGGCGGCCTCGTCGCGAAAGGCATCGACGCTCTGGCGGCACAGTGACGTCAGGGAAAACGGGCGCACCTCTAGCGTGGTGCGCCCGGCCTCAATTTTTGACACGTCAAGAATGTCGTTGATGATACGCAGCAGCTGCTCGCCGCTGGCCTGAATGGTGGTGAGGTAGTCGCGCTGGCGGGGCGAGAGCTCGCCCAGAGACCAGCGCAGCAGGGTGGCCGACATGCCGATGATGTAGGTCAGGGGGGTGCGCAGCTCGTGGCTCATGGTGGCGAGAAATTCGCTCTTGGCCCGGTTGGCGGCCTCGGCGGCCACCAGGGCGTCGCGCAGATCTTGGGTGCGCTCGATGACGCAGACTTCGAGGTTTTTGGTCTGCCCCTGGAGCTGGTGGTAAAGCTGGGCCTGGTGGATGGCGATCGCCAGGTGCTCGGCAATCTGCTGTAATAGCTCGGTTTCCCAGGGTTGCCACGGGCGATGGTACTCGCACTGGTGCACAATCAGCAGCCCCCAGAGCTGTTGACCGACAAAAATTGGGGCCACGGCCTTTGACTTGACCTGCATTTGGGTCAAAAAGGTGGTCATGCAGGGGGCGTGCTGGTAGACCGTCGCCACGTCGTCAATGGCGACGGTTTCGCCCTGGCGATAGCGGGTGCCTCGGTGGGGGGCGTCGGCATGGTGCTCAAAGCAGAGACCTTCGGTGTAGTTGAGCACCGAGGCCAGGCGATCGCTCGACCGCGACTCGTAGGTGATGTAGCCGACGGTGGCCGATTTCCTATGGCTCAGATCGGCCTCGGCTAAGTTCTGCGACTCACCCCCATCCAGGGGCTTAACCGTAGCCGAGGGAGCCGGGTCAAACTGGTAGATCAGCAGGCGATCAGCCTGGAGAAACTGGCGCACCTCGGCCACGGTGGTTGCTAAAATTTCGGCTAGCTCTAGGCTGCCCTGGATTTTGGTGATCACCTGGTTGAGCAGCAGGCGGCGATCATGCTGGCGATCAATGACCGACTGGTGCTCGTCTAGGTTGGCGCTGGCCTCAGCACCGGCCCTCACCCAGGCCAGCATAAACTGGCCCAGGGCAGCTATATCGGTCGGGGCTAGGTCGCCATGGGCGAGGCTCCGCTGAGCCAAAGAATCTGCAACGGCTGCGACCTCGGTGATCAGGCTGACCGCAACGGTTTGATCAGCCTGAGGCGATGGCTGATTGTCGGCATTGATGGTGCGGGTGCTCACCACTAGAGAAAGAGTTGGCCCCAGCAGGCACCAAAACCCATCAGCAAATCTGTCGGCAGACGAGTCTGCCCCAGGTAGCGCCTCAGGGAGCAGAGTCAGCTGGTGCTGCCGACAGTACTGACGCAAAAACGGCCCTAGCCAAACCAGGGTGGCTTTGGGCATCACCTGGGCGGTGCCATGGTCGAGAGATTCAGGCATCCTTAGATTTTGAGGCCGAGTGCGCCCATTGCGAGGAGTTTTTAGGCTTTTAATAAGATTGTGCTAAAGCGTTATCTAGAAAAAATCGACAAATCCCATGGTAGCCCTCGTTTCAGTTGTGCCTGAATTACGCTAGAGTTCCTTCAGATTTCGCCGTTGTTTAGACTTCACCTATGCATCGCTTAGCTGCTACCCCCGGCGGCTGGACGCCGGACACCGAGGGGGTGATTTTTGTTGAGCAAACCCCTGCGCCGCTGGTGTTGCTCACCGCCGCCGACACCGAGATTCAAAGCCTGGCGCGGGCCAGTTTCCCAGAGAATTTTCCCGGTCTGCGGGTGGCCAACCTGCTCCAGCTTCAGCAGCAGCTCGCCATCGACACCTACGCCGACGATGTGCTGCGCCACGCGAAAATCATTGTGCTGCGGATGCTGGGGGGCCGCGCCTACTGGCCCTACGGCCTAGAGGTGGTGCGTGACGTAGTGGCCGAAACCGGAGCCGCCCTGATCGTGCTGCCCGGCGACGATCGCCCTGCCCCCGACTTGATCAGCCACTCAACGGTGCCCTTGACCGTGGCCAACCAGCTGTGGCGCTACCTCAACGAGGGCGGCGTGGAGAATATGGCGAATGGACTGCTGTGGGTGTGCGATCGCATTCTGCACACCCAGTACAATCCGCCAGAGCCGCAGGAGGTGCCTCGGGTGGGAATGTATGCCCTCACCCCTAGCCCCTCTCCCTGGGGGAGAGGGGAACCGGAAGCGCCAAAAGCCAAAATTGGCCTGATTTTCTACCGCGCCCACTACCTGGCTGGTAATACTGCGCCGATTGATGCCCTGTGCCATGCCCTAGGGCGGCGGGGACTGGAGCCGGTGCCCCTGTTTGTGGCGTCGCTGCAAGACCCGGAGGTGCAGGCGGACTTGGTGAACCTGCTGCGGCCTGGGTCGAGCCAGGGCATTGATGTGCTGCTCAACACCACCAGCTTTTCGGTGGCGAAGCTGGACGGGGCGAAGCCCAACCTGGCCCTGTGGGAGGCGCTGGATGTGCCGGTGCTGCAAGTGATTCTCAGCGGCGGCACGCGGGAGGCCTGGGAAAGCCAGAGCCTGGGCCTGTCGCCCCGCGATATCGCCATGAATGTGGCCCTGCCCGAGGTGGATGGACGGATCATCACCCGCGCCGTGTCGTTTAAGGCAGTCAGCCAGCGCAGCGAGGCGCTGGAGACCGATGTGGTCACCTACGAGCCGATGCCAGACCGAGTTGAGTTTGTCGCCGACCTGGCGGCTCGGTGGGCCAGCCTGCGGCACACCCCCGTGGGCGATCGCCGCGTTGCCGTCATTCTCGCCAACTACCCCAATCGCGACGGGCGGCTGGCCAACGGCGTCGGCCTCGACACCCCCCAGAGCGCGATCGCCGCACTCCGCGCCCTCAAAGCCGCTGGCTACCACCTGGGCGACATTCCCGCTGACGGCGACGAGCTGATCCAGCGCCTCACCGCTGGCGTCACCAATGACCCCGAAGGCCAAGACTTTCGCCAGATTCACCAGGCGCTTTCCCTCGCCGACTACGCCGAGCACTTCGCCACCCTGCCGGTCGCCGTCCAGAGCGGCATCACCGCCCGCTGGGGTGTTGCTGGGGGAGAGGGAGAGAGGGAGAGAGG
>QBMN01000243.1 GCA_003241845.1 Shackletoniella antarctica
GTAGATGGGTAGATGGGTAGATGGGTAGATGGGTAGATGGGTAGGGGCAGACCTGTGTGTCTGCCCTACCTGTGTGTCTGCACTATTCTTCGATGTGAACGGGTTTGGCCCAGATGGCGAGCACGATGCAGCCCTCAGCGCTGCTGACGCTGTGCCGCGTGCCCGGCGGGTTGACCACCAATGTTCCGGCGATATAGGTGCCGTTGTCGTCGGTTTGGCAGCCAGAGAGCACCAAAATATGCTCATAGCCGGGGTGACGATGGTAAGGAACTGACGCGCCAGGCTGGTAGCGCAGCAGGGCGGCGGCGGCCCCGTCGGGTTCGGGTGGGTAGAGGCGATAGATATCTACGCCGGGGCGGAAGGATTCCCAGGGGAGATCGTCGGCCTGGGCCAAGATCTGCCACAGGTCAGGAAAGACAAGGGATTGGAGCGTTTGCATGGGGTTAGTGTCCGGCCATCTTTTGGCCTAGGGTTTTAATATCGGCGGTGGCGGTGGGGCTTTCGTAGACCAGCTCGCCGTCGCTGATCACAAAAATGCGATCGCTCAGCTTCAGCAGCTCGTCCAGGTCTTCGCTGACCAGCAGCACCGCCACGCCGCGATTGCGGGCGGCGAGAATCTGGCTGTGAATGTAGTCAACCGCCGAAAAGTCGAGACCAAAGCAGGGGTTAGCGGCGATCAGCAAATTGATTTCCGTGGACGACAGCTCCCTCGCCAGCACGGTGCGCTGCACGTTGCCGCCCGAGAGATGGCCCACGGGGGTATCCACCGACGGGGTTTTGACCGAAAACACCTGCACCAAACCCTCGGCCATGCGCCGAATGTTGCTGAGGCTGAGCAGCCAGCCCTGCTTGGCCTGGGGTGGGCAGTCAAAGGTGCGCAGGGCCATGTTTTCGGCCACGCTCATGTGGGGTACACAGGCGTTGCGCAGGGGTTCTTCGGGCAGGGTGTAGACCTGGTGGCGGGCCATTTCTCTGCGGGTCGACTGGTAGGGGGTGCCGTTGACCAAAATGTCGCCGCTGTGGCGGGGGCGCTGCCCAGCTAATACCTCCACCAGCTCCCGCTGCCCGTTGCCAGAGACTCCGGCAATGCCAACGATCTCGCCGCTGTTCACGGTCAGGCTGGCGCTGCGCACGGCGGGCAGGCCATTGTCGCGATCGGCGCAGAGATGCTTGAGTTCTAGCACCGATCGCGGGTCGGCCACGGTCACTTTCTTTACCGGGGTGGCCTCTTTTTTCTCGCCCAGCATCATGTGGGCCATGTCGTCTACGGTGAGGTCGCGCACGTAGCCGTGGCCCGCCAGCTGTCCTTTTCGCAGCACGGTGACCTCGTCGGTAAAGGCCATCACCTCGCGAAACTTGTGGGAAATCATCAGCACGCTGAGGTGGCCCTCGGTGACTTCTTCCCGCAGCAGGCCCAGCACCTCGTCGGCCTCGTTGGGGGTGAGCACCGATGTAGGCTCGTCGAGAATTAGCACCCGGCTATTTAGGTAAAGCTGCTTGAGAATTTCGAGCTTTTGCTTTTGACCCGCCGCCAGTTGGGCGATCGGGGTGCGCAGGTCGATTTGAAAAGGCGAGCTAGCCATAAAGGCGTCGAGGCGATCGTACTCTGCGGCCCAGTTGATCCACTGGGGGCTATCGTAGCGCGAGAGCACCAGGTTTTCGGCCACGGTCATGGCAGGCACCGAGGTGAAATGCTGGTAGACCATGCCAATGCCAAAGTGGTGGGCATCCTTGGGGCTGGCGATGGTGCGCGATTGCTTATCCACCAGCACATCCCCGGAGGTGGGGGTGTAAAAGCCCATGATGCATTTCACCAGGGTGCTTTTGCCCGCCCCGTTTTCGCCCAGCAGAGCGTGAAAGCTGCCGGGGGTGACTTTGATTGAGACCTGGTCGAGGGCGGTGAAGGTGCCAAAGCGTTTGGTGAGGTTGATTACCTCTAGCTCGGGCGGGGCGGTTTTGGTCTGCGGGGCAGCGATGGTGGCTTTCATAGGAGTGGATGGGTAGGGGGGTAGGGGCAGACCTGGGTGTCTGCCCTGATCTTGGATTTGTGATTTTGGATTTTGGACGGTGGATGGGTAGGGGGTGATGGGTGAATGGGTGGGGAATTTTGAATGTTGAGGGTTGAGTTTAGAGGGCAGTTCCGACCATTAAAAGTGACGCGAATCTGATTCATGGGTAGGGGGCATTCGCGGCCTGCAAACTGGGGCCATATACCCCAGGGTCGCGTTGGTGGCCGCAATGCACCGCCCATAATATCTAGGTTTCATCGTCATCCTTCTGCCACCTAAACCAACGCCTCGATCAGCGCTTCAGAATGGGCCACGGCCCCAAACACGCCGCCCTGCATTTTGACCATCTTCAGCGCCGCCAGGTGGTTGCCGTAGTCGGTCGCGCCAGTGCAGTCTGACAGCAGCAGGCACTCATAGCCGCGATCGTTGGCGTCGCGCATGGTGGTGTGTACGCAGACATCGGTGGTGATGCCCGCCAGAATGATGTTGCGAATGCCTTTGCGGGCCAGAATTAGATCTAAATCGGTGGCGTAGAACGAGCCTTTGCCCGGTTTGTCGATCACCACCTCGCCGGGCAGGGGTTGCAGCTCGGGAATGATCTCCCAGCCGGGTTCGCCCCGCACCAGAATCCGACCGCAGGGGCCGGGGTCGCCAATGCCCGCGCCGATCTGGCGCGATCGCCACTGTTTATTCTCCGGCAGGTCGGCCAGGTCGGGGCGATGGCCCTCGCGGGTGTGGATGATGGTGAAATTGCGATCGCGCAGCACCCCCAGCAGCTTGGCTATCGGTGCGATCGGTGCGCGGGTGAGCGACAGGTCATAGCCCATCTTGTCGACATAGCCGCCGATGCCGCAAAAATCGGTTTGCATATCGATCACAATCAGCGCCGTATTCTCGGGCCGCAAATCCCCGTTGTAGGGGTACGGATACGGCTCGGCTTCAACGAAAGTTCCCATGGGTTTTCTCCGGGTGGATAGCGAATGGAGGTTGTCGGTGGGTGAACGTCACGAGGTTATTTGAAAAGTCTTGCTTCTTTCGGCAAAAGTGAAGATCCCCCTAAATCCCCCTTAAAAAGGGGGACTTTGAACAGACTCAGAACCCCCCTTTTTAAGGGGGGCAGGGGGGATCTCCCCACCGCTACAGGCGTCCGTTATCCTGCATTTCACCCAGCCTACAGTCCGAAACATCCCTACAAAAGGTTCTAAAAGACAGTGCTCTAAAAGACAGCGCCAAACCGTTACTCCTGAGCCTGGCCCAGGGCACCGGGGGCACCGGTCAACGTGCGCTTGGGCGAGCAGGTGATCACCATGATCAACAGCGTCAGAATGTAGGGCGAAGCGTTGAACAAGTAGTAGTAGGCGTCAATGCCCACCGACTGCATTGCCGGGCCGATCGCCTGGGCACCGCCAAACAGCAGCGATGCAAACAGGCACTGCACCGGGTTCCAGCGGGCGAAGATCACCAGGGCCACGGCCATGAGACCCTGGCCGCTCGAGATCCGCTCTGACCAGCTGCCGGGGTAAAACAGCGACAGCGATGCGCCGCCGATACCGGCCAAAAAGCTGCCCGCCACAATGCTGGCCATCCGCACCTTAAAGATCGAAATGCCCATGGCCCGAGCGGCATCGGGGCTGTCGCCCACGGCCCGAATCAGCAGCCCCCAGCGGCTAGAGCGAAAGAACCACTGCATCAGAGGGGCGATCGCTACCCCCACCAAAAACAGCGGGCTAATGCTCAGGGCCGACTCTAGCTGAGGAATCTGGGTCCAGCCCGCCAGAGAAATCGTCGGCAGCTGGGGGGCCGACGGCTGAATAAACGGCTTGCCCAGAGAAAACGCCAGGCCGCTGCCAAAGATAATCATGGCGATGCCCACCGCCACGTCGTTTACCCGAGGCTGCTGCGATAGCCAGCCGTGGATTAGCCCGAGAAACATGCCCGCCACGCCCGCCACAATCACCCCCAGCCAGGGCGACCCGGTCAGGTACGACACGGCGTAGGCGCTCATCGCCCCCATCAGCAGGGTGCCCTCTAGACCCAGGTTAATCTTGCCGCTTTTCTCGGTCAGGCATTCCCCCAGGCTGACAAACAAAAAGGGAACGCTGCCCCGCAGGGTGCCAGCAATGATGGCCAGGGGCACGCCCCACAATCCCAGCGCTTCAGTTGCCATTGGTTTAACTCTCCGTAGGTGGGTTTGTTTCACTAATCTTGGGATAGGCCAGGGAATCCTCTCCTCCTGGGCTCTTGTGTACACACAAATATGTCTCGGCTAGATTGCCCTCATTCGATCCCCCCAACTCCCCTTAAAAAGGGGGGCATTAGATCCCCTTTCTGGAAAAACTGCCTCTTTCCTCAAGGGGGACTCCATTGAGGAATCCTAATCGGTTGAGTTGGGGGGGATCATAGCGGGCATTTGGCTCAAGAAAAGAATGTGTACAGGGGAGCCTCCTGGACGGATCAGGATGGGTCAAACTGCAATCCCTAAACCGGGGTGGGCGCGGCCACCGGAGGGCGAGGTCGCGTGGGCTGCTCCTTAAAAATTGGCAGCTTCCCGTAGAGCGATTCGCTGTAGAGCACCGACAGAAACACAATGCCCTGGAACACCATCACCGTGGCGTCGGGCAGGCCGTGGCTGCGCTGCAAAATGCCGCCGCTGGCGAGAATGCCCCCCAGCAGCAGGGCCACCAGGCTGGCGGCGATCGGGTTGTGGCGGGCGATAAACGCCACCAGCACGCCGCCATAGCCGTAGTTGGCGTTCAGCGATTCATTGGCCCGACCGTGGACGGCGGCGACTTCGATCATTCCCGCTAGGCCCGCACTGGCCCCGCCCAAAAAGCAGATCGCTAGGGTGAGCTGGCCCACGGGCAGCCCCGCCACTCGCGCCGCCCGAATATTGCCCCCGGCGGTGCGCGCCGCAAAGCCAAAGGTCGTGCGCTGAATTAAAAAGTAGGCCAGGCCGCAGGCCACCAGACCCAGCACCAGCCCGTAGTGCACCCGGCTGCCGGGCAGATTGCCCAACATGTGGATCTCAGGCAGGGGGTAGCTAGAGGGCTTGTTGAGCGAGGCCGGGTCTTTCATCGGGCCGTTGACCATCTGGTTGAGAAAGGCGATCGCAATGTAGTTCATCAGCAGGCTGCTAATGGTTTCATTTACCGCTCGGTAGTGGCGCAGTGCCCCGACGATGGCAATCCAGATGCCGCCCGCCGCCATGCCCGCCAGGGCCATGCCCAGCTGCACCCCAGGGGTGGGCAAACCCCAGCCCCCCAGGGTGAGGC
>QBMN01000244.1 GCA_003241845.1 Shackletoniella antarctica
TCTGAGATTTTTGCCCGGCGCCGTAGGCCTCGGCCACCAGCGGCCCCACCGCCATCACAAAGCCGCCCCATCATCAGCGTATCGACAAAGCCCACGGCGGCCTGGGCCACCTGGGCACCGGCCAGGGGCAGGGCCAGCGCCAGAAAGGCTTGAGCTTCTAAACCAGTCTTAGATTGGGCGATGGCTTTAGGAAACATATAAAACCATCTATAGCGGTTCCCAACTTAGTGAGGTGTAGGCTCAGTTCTAGATCCCCCCAGTGCCTGGCTGTATGAGGTTGACTCTGTACCCCCCTTAATCAGGGGGGCAGGGGAAATCATTGCGATGTACTTCACCCGAGTGAAACCCACTATGAATCTGAGGTCAAAATCTAAGGTCAAAGCGAGTCTGTATCTCTAGAGCATCGCCAGCCGCGACTGGAGAATGGTGGCCTGGGCCTGGGCCTCGGCCAGGGAGTCGCGCGCCCCCTGCACCACCTCTGGCGGCGCTTGATCGACAAAGCCGGGGTTTCTGAGCCGCCCGGTGAGCGACTTGATTTCATTCTCCACCTTGGCTAGGTCTTTTTCGACCTTGGCCCGCAGCGCATCCACATCCACCACGCCCGTCAGGGGAATCAGCACCTGCACAGTGCCAGTGACACCAGCAAAGAGTTTTTGGGGTGGTTTTGCCGATTGTTCTGCCTGAGCTGGGGTGGCGCTAGTGCCGTCGCTTTGGGGAACTATCGTGGGGGCAGCGGTTAGTCTGGGCTGGGCGGGGTTGGGCAAGGCCTGGTCGGGGCCAAAGATTTTGCGCCGCCACTGTTGGTAGGTCTGGTTGAGCTGGGCGCGATCGCCCTTGGTCAACAGATTTTGCCTCACAAAGTTAAACGCCACCCACAGACCCACCAGCTCCATTACGGTGCCAAAGATGGGGGTGGTGTCTACCGCACCGACCAACGCGCCAGTGAACTTGAGCGCCACTAGTCCCGCAAAAATCCACAGCAGGGTAAAGGCCGGGCGGCGAATGTCGGCAAAGAACGCCCCGGCGTAGTGCAGCGGCTCCTCAAACAGGGGCTGCATGGTGTGCCAAAAGTCTTGCACCTCGGCCACCACCGGGTTGCTGCTGAGCGGGGCCGGGGGCTGGGTCGCCGAGGCATTCTCCTCTACATCGTGGGCTGTCGAGACCGGCTGCTGCCCGCCGAGAATTACTAGGGTGTCGATTTTGCCCAGGGCTCTGATGTAGTCGGCGCTGGCGCGGAGAATGTGGCGCTCATCGGCGCTCTCGCTTTCAAGAATGGTCTCGATCCGCAGACCCGGCTTAATGCCCGCCTCGGCCCGCAGGTTGCGCACGGTGCGCACGGTGTTAAACACCAGGGCAAACTGCTGCTCTAGGTCGTCATCCACCAGGCCCGCAAAGGCGGTGGGGTAGGGCTGCACGGCAAGAAACTGGTCGTTGCCCACCTGGCTGAGGGTGTGCCACACCTCTTCGGTAATGTGGGGCATAAACGGGTGCAGCAGCTTGAGAATGCCGTCGAGCACCAGGGCCAGGGTCTGCTGAGCCGCCCGCTTCGAGGCCGGGTCGTCGCCCTGGAGTCGGGGTTTGACCAGCTCAATGTACCAGTCGCAGAAGTCGCCCCAGGTAAACTCGTAGAGATCCTTGGCGGCTTCGCCCATGGCGTAGCTGTCGAGGTGGCCGCGCACGCTGGTCACCACCCGGTTGTAGCGCGACAAGATCCAGCGATCGGCCAGTTCGAGCTGATCGAGCGCGGGCACGCCTAGGTCGGCGGGGGCCTGACCGCCCAGGTTCATCATCACAAACCGAGAGGCGTTCCACAGCTTGTTGGTGAAGTTGCGGCTGGCTTCGACCGAGACCGACTCGTCGGTGCTGCGATCGTACTCCAGGCGAATGTCTTGCCCTGCCCCGGTGACTTCGCGAATCAGGGTGTAGCGCAGGGCGTCGGTGCCGTATTTATTGATCAACACCAGGGGGTCGATGCCGTTGTTGGCCGACTTCGACATTTTTTTGTTGTTTTCGTCGCGCACCAGGCCGTGAATGTAGACGGTCTCGAAGGGCATGGTGTCGGTGAAGTGCCCCGCCATCAGGGTCATGCGGGCCACCCAGAAGAAGATGATGTCGAAGCCGGTGACCAGGGTGGTGGTGGGGTAATAGGTCTGGAAGTCTTTGGCCGACTCGTCGGGCCAGCCCATGGTGGAAAAGGGCCAGAGGCCGGAGGAAAACCAGGTGTCGAGCACGTCGGGGTCGCGCGCTAGGGTCACCCACTCGCCAAACCGCTCGGTGGCTTTTTGCTTTGCCTCTGCTTCGGTGGCGGCCACCACAAAGGGGGTGTGGTCGGTAATTTCGCCATCGGTTTCGCTCACCGCGTACCAGGCGGGGATTTGGTGGCCCCACCAGAGCTGGCGCGAGATGCACCAGTCTTTGAGGTTGACCAGCCAGTCGCGGTAGACCTTGGTCCAGCGCTCGGGCACAAACTTTGGCTCTTGGCGATTGTCTAGGTAGTCGAGCGCGTTGTCGGCCAGGGGGCGAATTTTGACGAACCACTGGGTGGAGAGCAGTGGCTCGACCGGCACTTTGCCGCGATCGCTGTAGGGCACCGTGTGATGGTAATCGTCTACTTTGACCAGAAAACCCTCATTCTGGAGCTGCTGCACCACGGCCCGGCGGGCCTCAAAGCGGTCTAGCCCCGCAAACGGCCCCGCATTCTCATTCATGGTGCCGTCTTTGTGCATGACGGTGATCAGGGGCAGATCGTGGCGCTGGCCCATGGCAAAGTCGTTGGGGTCGTGGGCCGGGGTGACCTTGACGCAGCCGGTGCCAAATTCGGCGTCCACATAGTCGTCGGCGATCACCGGAATCTCGCGGTTCACAATCGGCAGCAGCAGGGTTTTGCCGACCAGATCACGGTAGCGATCGTCGTTGGGGTTGACTGCTACCGCCGTGTCGCCCAGCATGGTCTCGGGCCGGGTGGTGGCCACCTCTAGGTAGCCACTGCCGTCGGTGAAGGGATAGCGGAAGTGCCACAGGTGACCGTCTACTTCCCGTTGTTCTACCTCGAGGTCAGACACCGCCGACTGGCTGGCGGGGCACCAGTTGACCATGTAGTTGCCCCGGTAGATCAGCCCCTCGTCGTAGAGCTGGGTAAAGGCGGTGAGCACGGCGTCAGACAGCCCCTCGTCCATGGTGAAGCGCTCGCGCGACCAGTCTACCGAGACGCCCAGCTTGCGCAGCTGGTTGACGATGGTGCCGCCCGACTCGGCCTTCCAGCCCCAGGCGCGCTCTAGGTAGCGATCGCGCCCCAAATCTTCCTTACTCGTGCCCTCCGCCTGCATCTGGCGATCGAGAATGGTGGCCACGGCAATGCTGGCGTGGTCGGTGCCGGGTAGCCAAAGCGTATTGCGCCCGGCCATGCGCTGGTAGCGCACCAGGGTGTCGATCAGCGCATTCTCAAAGGCGTGGCCCATGTGCAGGCTGCCAGTCACATTCGGCGGCGGAATCACCACGCAGTAGGGTTCGCCGGGATGATCGGCATCGGCTTTAAAGACCTGATTCTCTTCCCAATGGGTTTGCCACTTGGTCTCGGTCTGGGTGGGGTCGTACTGGGCAGAGAGAGCGGGAACGGTGGCCGTCATCACAAAACCTAGATCGCGGGGACTGCTGCGTTGGACTATCGCATTAAAGGACTATCGCATTAAAAACAGTGTACCTAGGGATTCTGCCATTTTGATATCTGCCATTTTGATATCTGTCATTTTGATAATAAATAGGAGAGTAGGGGGCAGGCGCTAAGCCATAGGTTTTGGGTATCAGGGGTTGGGTGTCAGGTTTCAGGTGCCCGCTCCCGCGCCGTGGCACAAGTGGCCTAACGGCCAAACAGGTGCTCTACCCGGCAGCTAAACCCTGGCAACAGGGGTGAGGTTAAGGCATCTTGGCCAAATAGCGTTGCACTTAAAACTAACTGAGCAGCTTGGCGGCGATAGACTTCGACCTGCCGAGTAAACCGGTCACAAATCCAGTATTCTTGAACGCCCCGAATGGAGTAGAGCTTGAGCTTGGCTTCGCGGTCGCGGCGAATGTTGCTCGGCCCCGGCGACAGCACCTCGACCACCAACTCCGGGAAATCGGTCAGGTGCCCAGCGTCGTCTTCGATCATGGCCAGCCGTTCGGTGCTCACCCACGCCACATCGGGAATCACGCTGTCCGCATCTGACACAACAATACCTGGTGCCGGAATCGCCTCGCCCAGGCCAGTCTCGGCAGACCAGGTGTCTAGAGCGGCAAAAACCCTGCCAGCGGCCTGCTGGTGACGGCGATGGGGCGATCGAGTCACAAACAACTCTCCATCAATAATTTCGTAGCGCGTGCCTTCGCTCTGGGGCAGCACTTCTAGATCGTGAATCGTCCAGCGAATTTGCGCCGCAGCCTGGGTCATGAACTGAGCCTTATCGTTTGTTCTGGCAGTATATGTTCTGGCAGTGTATGTTCTGGCAGTATATGAGTCATTTTTATTATACCTGGGGCCTCTGGAGGCCAGCGCTACTGCGTTTTTAGCTCAAGTACGGCTTTAGGCATCTCCAAGTTTGAGAAAATTCTGGGCGTGCTGCCAGATTTCTTTCTCCACATCTGTTAAGGCGTGATCACTGGGGAGTTCCACCAGGCGCACCCAGGGGCGAGGGGCGGCGTAGGCGCGGCTTGCCTCTATAGATATGGTCTCGTCGTGGGTGCCGTGGAGAATTAGGGTGGGAATGTTGGCCCGCAGGTCTTCGTCTTTGTATCCCTGGGCATCGGTGATGAAGCGGTAGTCGAGGGGAATCTGCCGCTGCTCGGCGTAGTGATAGACCGAAAGGGTGCCCTCGGTGCGCCAGGCTGCAAGGGCCTCAGGGCCGAGGCGGGGCAGCCACTGGGCGAGGAACTGGAAGGCGGGGGCCAGCAGCACCAGTTTTTCGATGCGTTCTGTGAGGCTGGCCTGCTGGGCCACCCAGGCGGCGGTGAGGCCCCCCAGGCTGGAGCCGATCAGCACCGTAGGCTCATCCTGAGAGAGAATCAGGGCGCTGACCTGCTGAATTTGGCGGCTGAGGGTGAGGTGGGAGAAATCGCCCTGATTTAGGTCAGGGACCACCAGATCTAGGCCCAGGGCGGCGAAGTGGGCCTGCATGGCCTGGGCTTTGGCCGACTGGGGGC
>QBMN01000245.1 GCA_003241845.1 Shackletoniella antarctica
GATTTCGTTGAGGAGGTAGCATTCGATGAAGGCTTTAGCGGCTTCAGAATTGAGGGTTTTTAATGCTCTGACCATCTCGACTACTGTTTCAGCCGTTGGGTCTCGCTTCTCATTCACCCAGCGGTAGACGTTGTTGCGTTCCACATCCATAGCCACCGCCAAGCTAAACTGGCTGATGCTGTACTCCTCTAAAACCTGCTTGAGCGCTTTGCCTGCTTTTCCCATGCGTTCATGGTTTCAGAGTTTTACCCATCCAGACACATCCTAATGGTTGAAAGTCAACCTTTAGGCAGGGTAAGCTGCCTTGCAACGTCCTAGTGGTTGACGAAATTATGCAAAACCAACCCCCCACCGCCCGCTACAGTGCTCGCATCCTCAACACCGACACCGCCGAGCCAATCCACCTCGAACTCGCGCTCAAACGACCCAGCTACCCCAACCGCGAACCCGTCAAAATTCTCGTCATCGGCAGCAAACGCTCCGTCAGCTCCATCGTCGTTGCCCTCCACCAGCTCGGCTTCGCCGAAATCTTCGAGTGGACAGACTTTCTCAGCGCCCCCACCGCCGACAGGCCGCTTCAGTTTGCCCCTGGTGAAGTAATGAAGGCGTTGGTGAAATATATGCCAAGAGAGTAGAGAAAATTGGGAATCCTGGGTGGAGGTTTGTATAACGTTTAATGGATTCCTTCGTTCGGCCTCTTTCGCGATGCCTGCTCTTCTAGACAAGCTGCTTCATTTTGGCGTCGGCCTTGCCGTCGGCATAGCCTTCTGGTGGGTACTAGAGCGCTACGCCCGCAACGGTGCCAGCACCATAAACCCGATTTGTTTCCTGATTATGCTGATCTGGGGAGCAAGCGGGTTATTCTTTTTTCGCAAGCTGGGCATTCCCATCCTTAGCGGCACCCTCTTCTACATGGCCTTCCCCGACTGGGATATTCCGCTTTACCAGTGGACAGGCTTCAGGCTTTTGATCCATCGTAGCTGGCTCTTTCACTCGGCCCTGATTCCTATGGCCGCTTTAGGTGGCTGGGCCTGGGTTATGCAGCGCTCCCGCCTAGCGGCCTGGCAAAAATCTCTAGCTAACGTAGTACGCGATGGTGCAATAGGTTTATCCGTGGGCATTAGCGCTCACCTCATTTGGGATGCGCTGCTCTCATCAACTCGACGAGGTTTCTACATTAGGGGGTTTAATGGGGCAACCTCTTACCTCTGGTTGTTCGTTAACCTTGGTATGGGCATCGGTATCCCGTTGCTTATAGCCTGGAGTATGCGCTCCAATAGGCAACCTAATCATTCCGAAAGTTAGCTACGTCTCCAGACCATAACTATCAAAATTCATGAGGACAATATGCGATTTTTCTCCTATATTCTTGGTCTCGCGCTGATTTTGCTGGGTATCTACTTCTTAGGCAAGAACATTATTTTTACTACTCAGGCTTATCCCTGGTGGCGCGGTATTGCTGCTGATCTCTCAGTTATTTCACTGTGCATTGGGGTGTTTGCCCTAGTATTTTTACCCTCCTCAATGAAGCCGTTAGGCTGGGTTGCCGTAGCGTTTGGTGTAGTTTGTGTATTCGCCAGCAGCCGCGCCATCTTAAACCCCACCAGTCTGTGGCAATTCTTCCTCTCCCTTACGGCGATGGGCTTTGGTTACAAAATGCTATCGGCTAGAGGAAATTCATTTTATTAGCGTCAACGATACAGAACTTCTCGAACTCGCGCTCAAACGACCCAGCTACCCCAACCCTGATGGTCAAAGACCGACCCTAAGGGGTCAACGCGAACCCGTCAAAATCCTCGTCATCGGCAGCAAACGCTCCCTCAGCTCCATCGTCGTTGCCCTCCACCAGCTCGGCTTTGCCGAAATCTTCGAGTGGACAGACTTTCTCAGCGCCCCCAACGCCGATCACCCCCTCCAATTTGGCCCTGACGAGGTGATGAAAGCCCTGGTGAAATACATACCCAGAGCGCAAGAGCATTGATTCATCACGAAATTACCCACCCAAAATTCCACGATCCCCGCCCCAGCGCCGACACCGCTACCCTCGGCCCCGACGAGTGGGCCATTCTCGCTACCCTCTGCGACGACGACCCCATGTATCTCGAACTCGTCGCCAAACTGCTCGACACCGAGCGCAAATACCAAACCCTGAGCCGCCGCACCGGCATCTACAAAGCTCTACAAACCTGCTTTGGCACCAGCGCCCTCGCCAAAGCCCCCAACCTCCAGCGGGCCGAAACCATCCGCGACCTCAAGATCGCCGAAGAAAACGGCGACGTCGAAGCCTTTCAAACCGCCTGGGCCGCCCTCAAATTTGGCCAAGCGCCCCAAAAAAACCAGTACGATGAGTAAAAGCATTCACCCCCCAAGTATGAATCAGCCTGACAGCAAAGAGCCACCTAATCTTGCAACCTTTCCTGCCATCAGCGAAGTGATGAGTAAGCAGGCTAAAATTGCCGAGCTTTGTCAGCACAACCAGGTAGCCCGCCTTGAACTTTTTGGTTCAGCGACAAAAGCCACCTTTGCCCCCACCACGAGCGACCTTGATTTTTTAGTAGAGTTTTCTGTCGATACCCCTGAAGGTGCTGCTGATCGCTTCTTTGGCCTCAAGCAAGAGTTAGGCAACATTTTAGGACGCGCCATTGATTTAGTTGAGGTTAAAACTATTAAAAACCCTTATTTCTTGCAGGCCATTGCCCCCAGTCGTCTAACCATCTATGGAAATTGAGATCCAGAAATATTTATATGATGTTCAACAGGCTTGCGAACTAATCAGCGAATTTATTGCTGGCCAGAGCTTTGAGAGCTATCGAACTAACCCGCTACTCAGCTCAGCCGTAGAACGTCAGTTCATCACCATTGGCGAAGCCTTAAATCAAGCTATCAAGCGTTCTCCAGATCTCAGCCAACAAATTGCTGATGCCCGTAAAATTGTTGATTTTCGCAATCTTTTAACCCATAGCTACGGGGCTATTTCAGATGCTGTTGTTTGGGATATTATCCAAACTAGCCTCCCTAGACTGACTGCCGACGTTGATCAGCTTATGGGTTCAAATCTGTGATTTTTGAAAGCCTTACCCTACAAAACTTTGGCCCCTACTACGGGCACCACAGCCTCAACCTACGCCCTGAGGGCTATCGCTCCATCATTCTCATCGGCGGTCTCAACGGCGGCGGCAAAACCACCCTGGTGGATGCCCTGCGCCTAGCCCTGTACGGCCACCGCGCCCCAATTGATCGCCGTCGCAGTTTGGCCTATGCCGACTTTCTGGCCCAGTGCGTCAACACCCACGCCGCACCAAAAGACAGCGCCGCCGTCGAGTTAACCTTCGAGCGCGTGATCTACATCAGCGGCATCGAAAAGCTGGGTCAAGTGCGGGTGCGGCGCACCTGGCAGCGGGGCCGCAAAGATACTCTCACCGTCTAAATGACTCTGTTCTCCTGCTTATAGTCACGCACTGTGCGATCACGCTCATCACAGGCCATCGTCACGTCGGAATAAAAAACGTAAGTTGGCCAAAAAGGGGCGGGTGCTTGGCCATGCCGCAAATGCTGGGTTTTTAAGCTGGCAGGCACCCGACCCCTGACGTAAGACCCTACTTCCAGCCAGCGCGATCGGTGATGCGCAGGGCTTCAGGGTTGTTGCTGCCAAACACAGCAGCGCTGAGAGGGTCGGCCTTAAACTCGCCGAAGCCAGCCACCACCGAGTCAACCGCTACCCCTTCAACTACCGGATACTCATTGTTGCTCTGGGCAAAAATCTCCTGGGCCTCAGGGCTGGCCAGGTACTCTAGAAACCGCACGGCAGCATCAGCGTTAGGGGCTGTTTTGACCACCCCGGCCCCGCTGATGTTGATATGGGTGCCGCGATCATCTTGGTTAGGGAAAAACACCCCGATCTGCTCAGCGATCGCCCGGTCTTCGGCCTTGTCAGATTTAGCCAGGCGAGCCAGATAGTAGGTGTTTGAGATCGCAATGTCACCCAACCCGGCGGCAACAGCCTTGATCTGGTCGGTGTCGCCCCCTTGGGGTTCGCGAGCAAAGTTGGCCACCAGGCCCCGCGCCCAGTCTTCGGTATCGTCAGCACCGTGAGCGGCAATGATCGACCCCACTAGCGACTGGCTATAGATATTGGTCGAGCTGCGAGTCAGAATGCGGCCCTGCCACTTGGGATCAATCAGGTCTTCGTAGGTCGATAGCTCTGACGGGTCAACGGCGTCTTTGTTGTACATGATGACGCGCGCCCGCTTGGTCAGACCAAACCACAGCCCATCGGACTGGCGCAGGTTGGCGGGAATCGCTGTGGTCAGTACCGAAGACGTAACCGGCTGAAATATGTCTTCCTGCTCCGCCCGCCACAGGCGACCGGCATCCACAGTCATGAGAATATCGGCGGGGCTGTTTTGCCCTTCACTTTTGATGCGCTCGATCAGCTGGTCGGCTTCTGCTTCGACTACGTTGACGCGAATGCCGGTGGCTTCGCGAAAGCCCGTGTAGAGCTGGTCATCGGTGTCGTAGTGGCGGGACGTATACAGATTTACCACGGGGCCACGACGAAGGCCAAACTGGGCGTCAGCGGGGCGCTGGCGCAGATAGCCTGCCGCTACAACAGTGGCGGCGGCACCCGCCCCTAAAAATGCTCGTCTTCCTAGTCTCATCGGGTTCTTACCTCCAAAAAATATAAACCTCAACCAAACCGCTGGCAGCAGATGGACAGCCCCAGGTCGTTGAGATGTCAGGTTGCATTGTATCGCTTATTGCGACCACTTCTTGATAATGATGCATTTATGCCCCGCGCTGTGGCGGATAATTTCAATACCCCTGTGCTGCATTAGCATCTCTGCTAATGCTATAGTTCCCTAAAAATATAGGCTTGAGGCCATGGAAGAATAGCTTTAGAATAGACTTAAGAAGAATAAGTCCTGTTAGCTTAATCGCATCTGCGATCACAACCTTTCGACAATGACTCCCAGACTAATCGCGCCAACGTTCTCCTCTAGCCGCCTCTCGCCAAAGCCCCTTTTGCCAAAGCCCCTTTCGCCAAAGTTCCTCTCACCAAAGTCAAAGGGGCGATCGCGGTCTTGGCTGGGGGTGATGTGTGCGATCGCCTCCCTTGCCGCCCACGGTGCCCTGCTAGCCTTCGTCCTGCCCGATTCAACC
>QBMN01000246.1 GCA_003241845.1 Shackletoniella antarctica
TCCCTAACCATCACCCACCTCTACCCCGACCACCTCAACCTCTACGGCGACACCGGCAACCTGATCGTGCTGCGCCGCCGCTGCCAGTGGATGGGCATCGACTGCACGGTAAAAGCGCTCTCCATGGGCGAGGTGGCCCCGGCGGGCCAGAGCGACCTCTACTTTATGGGCGGCGGCCAAGACACTGACCAGGTGGCGGTGGTCGAAGACTTCCACCAGCTCAAGTACGACGCCATTCGCGCCGACACCGAGGCGGGGGTGCCCTTTTTGGGGGTGTGCGGCGGCTATCAGCTGATGGGCCACACCTTTCTGATGGGCAGTGGTGAAGAGACGCGGGGCCTGGGCATTATCAACGTCAACACCCGCGCGCCGAGCACCGAGGTCAAGCAGCGGTGCATCGGCAACCTAATTGTCGAAATCACCCCCGCCACCTATGCCGACATGCAGACGATGTACGCGTCCCCCCGCACCCTTCCCCGCACCCTGGTGGGGTTTGAAAACCACTCGGGCCAGACCTATCTGGGCGACGGGGTCGAGCCATTGGCCAAAACCATTGCCGGGTTTGGCAACAACGCCACCGCTGAGTACGAGGGGGCACGCTACAAGAACGTCTTTGGCAGCTACATGCACGGGTCGCTGCTGCCCAAAAACCCCCACTTTGCTGACTATCTGATCGGCCTAGCCCTGCGCCGCAGGTATGCCGATGCCACCCTGCCCTCCCTGGCCGACACCGAAGAGCTAGCGGCCCACAGCTACGCAGTGCAGCGCTACGGCGGCTAGAAGTTTTGAACTGGCGATTTTGGGTGTTGGATCGGTGACGTTAGCTTGAAAAAGGGGAGTTCCTGGTGACGAAGGCAGTTCCTAGGGTATTGGTGGGCAAGGCACAGCCCAAAAGCCCTTGGCTGGCGGTCAACCTGTCGGCGGCGCTGCCGGGGGCGGGTCAGGTGTATGACGGCGCGATCGCCCGTGGTCTGGTCATCTTCGCCGCTTTCTGGGGTCTGATCGCCTATATTCTCTGGTCGATCTTTGCCCCCCATGGCAACACCCTGCGCGGGCTGTTGACCATCATCCCCCTACTCAGTCTCTATATCTTTGGCCTATGGGATAGCCACCACGTCGCCAAGCGGGGCATGACTCTGGATGAGTTTAGCCCGCTGCGGTACCAGTCGAAAGATCCGTGGTACCCGGTGTTTCTTTCCCAGGTGCTGCCGGGGCTGGGGCAGTTGTTTTTGCAGCGGGCGGCGGTGGGCGGGTCGCTGCTGATCCTGGGCATTCTGGTCGGCTACCTGGCCAACTTTGCCCCCGTGCTGCTGCCGGTGCCGCCGCTGATCTGGGCGGCGGCCTGCGGGCTGGCCTACTGGGCGGCCCCGACCCGACGACGCCAGTGGGGAATTTTGGCGCTGCTGCTGGCGGCGGTGATGACTACCCGCCTGACCATTAGCTCGATTCCCTTTGTCGTGCCCACACTGGTGGTGCAGTGCATTGTGCCCAGCGAGTCAATGGTGCCGACGCTACAGGTGCGCGATCGCATCTTCGTGCGCCCCCGGCCTGCCGACCATCCCCTGGCGGTGGGCGACATTATTGTCTTCACCAACCCTGAAAACACCCCCATAGAAGCAGCCGGGGGGCTAGAAAACCTGCTGGTCAAGCGGGTGATCGCCCTGGCCGGCCAGCGGGTAGAAGTGCGCGACGGCCAGGTGTGGCTCAACGGCACACCCCTGGTCGAGCCCTATCTGAGCGCTCCCATGGGCTACCAGTGGGGGCCAAAAACCGTGCCCGATGGGCATCTCTTTGTGCTGGGCGACAACCGCAACAACAGCCGCGACTCTAGTATTTGGGGGTTTTTGCCCCGCGCCCACCTGGTGGGAAACGCCTACAAAATCTACTGGCCACCCCAGCGGGTGCAGCCACTGCCCTAGGGGCAGGTCAAGATTTCAAAAAAGTCATCCTAGTTCTTGAATCTGGGCTAAGCTAATTGGCGATGTTTGCCCCTCCCACATCACCCGAGCTCACCCATGATTTGGCGACTCCCCAATGTGCTTCTGCTAGCTTTGGCTAACCCATTAAGCCATGGTTTATCCGGGGCTTTTACTCAGACTCTAGCCTCCAACTCTAGGCGCATGATTCGACCCAGGGCGCTGCTGCAGCTGGGTTTGGCCATCGTGGTAGCCCTGGTGATAGCTCTGCCCCAGAGTCTGGCCCCGGCCTCTGCCCAAGGCCTCACCGCCGCGATGTGGACCCGTGCCTCTTTCCCCGTAGAAAACTTCCAGACCTACACCTCGCCCTTTGGCTACCGCAACGATCCCTACAGCGGCAATTCTCGGTTTCACTACGGGCTAGATTTGGCCGCCCCCAACGGCAGCTATGTTCGCAACTGGTGGGCGGGCGAAGTGCTCTGGGTCGAGGGCGCTGGCGCTTGCGGCACCTCGGTGGCCATTAAGTCAGGCGAGTGGACCCATATTTACTGCCACATGCATGGCCATGTAGAAGGCAGCGGCCCCAATAAGACCATGCTGGATCGCGATGGCGGCATTCAGCTGCGGGCGGGGCAGACGGTGCCCGCCGGAGCACGCATTGGCCGCGTGGGGATGAGCGGCCGCACCACCGGGCCACACCTGCACTGGGGCCTCAAGTACCAAGACAACTGGGTTGACCCGGCCCTGGTGCTGCGGGCGATGTATGTCGGTCAGCAGGCGGCGCTCTAGGGTCGCAATGCCTTACTCCCACTGGCCAGGGCCGCGGTGGATCACCTGGCTAGGGATATTGATGCTGATCGCAGGGGTCGCGTTTGCCCGGCCAGCCCAGGCGGCGGACAGTCATCCTCTGCTCACGGTGGATCTGCTGCGGCAGCAGCTGGCGACCCCGGTGCAGCGGGAGGGTAGACCCACGATTGATCTGCGCAACTACACCGTTGACCTGCGCCCCGACAGTGCGCTGACAGATGGGTTTTACCGACTGCTCAGCAGCGGGCTACAGAAACCGGCCACTACCCCAACCCTAGATCTGAGCTACGCGGTAGTGCAGGGTGACCTCGATTTGCAGCGGCTGGGCCAGCGAGAACCCCTCTACGGCGATAACCTGTCGCCGCTGCTGAGCGAGGCCGGGCAGGCGCAGCTGAAGCGCGATCGCACTCGTCTACTTCAGCTCAATCGGCTGTCTCAGTCGCTGCTGATTCAGGGCCAGAGCAGCAGCCAGCAAATCTATGTGTTTAAAGCGCCGCTGGTGGCGGTGCAAACCCGCTTCACTGGCCAGGTGCAGGGGGGCGATACGTTCTTTCTAGGTCGGCTGCTGGCCTCGGGGGCGGTGTTTGAGCAGGGGATGGCGGTGGCGGGGGCGCGCTTTAACCGGGCGGTCAATTTTTCTGGGGCCGACTTTCGCCAGGGGGTGCAGGCTAAGAGCAGCCTGTTTTTTGAAGCGGCCCGCTTTGACCAGGCCCAGTTTCGCAGTGGAGCCAACTTTCAGGGGGCCGAGTTTAAGGCCGACGCCAACTTTAGCCGGGCAGTGCTGGCGGGCGATCTCAACTTTAGCCGGGTGCAGTGGCAGGGGGTGGCCGACTTTGCCCGCACCGTTTGGCAGGGCACGGCTTCTTTTGTGCGCAGCTACTTTGCCAAGGCGCTGTTTTTTACCGAGGCGCGCTTTGATGCGCCCCTGGTGCTGCGCCAGGCCCGTTTTAGCGAGCCGGTCAACCTGCGCAACGCCATGGTGGGCGGCGAGGTGGACTTGGGCGACGCCCTGTTTCCAACCTCGGCCTACCTCAACGTGGCGGGGATGGAGTTTAGTCTGGAGCAAACCCAGATTTTGGGCACTCCCGGCAAGATTGGCCGGGTGTTTTCAGTGCCGCAGCTGGCGGGCAATGAAACCCTGCTGCGCAATTTAGAGCGCAACTTTCGCCGTCTAGAGCAGATCAGCGACGCCAACTACATCGCCTACACCGCCGAGCGGCTGCGCCTCAAAACCTGGCAGCAGCGGCTGCTGGGCACCAACCTCAACACCGCCTCGGTGACGGCCCTGGTGCGGGCGGGTTTTACCGAGACCCAGGCGGTGGCGGTGGTAGCGCAGCGGCAAGAGCAGCTCTTCATTGGTACTGAAGGCGTGCTGAGCGTACCCGGAATCGATTTGGCGTCTTATCTAAAGGTGCGCGATCGCATCTTTGCCCTGAATACGTTTCCCCTTACCCGGCGACTGACCCTGGCCCTACAGTGGCTGTGGCTGGGGGGGCTGGTGGTACTAAGCCGCTACGGCACCAGCTTTAGTCTCACCTTTGGCCTAGGGCTGGTGGCGATTCCGATTTTTGCACTGATGTTCTGGTTTATAGATCGCTACCGCCGCCGCCGGGTTTCGCCCATTGTGCCGCCGCTGGCGGAGGGGCTGTGGCTGGGGGGCGGCTGTACTGTGCTGCTGGGGCTGGGACTGAATGCCCTGCGCTCCGCCGACTATCCGCTGCTGGCCCTAGGGTTTTTGTCGGTGCTGCTGGTGCCGGTGCCAGCCCTGCTGATTGGCCTCATGCTCAAGCAGGGCCGCTACCACGACCTGATGGAGGAGAGCTACTTTGTCGAAGACGGCAGCCTGCGTCAGCTGCGGCTGCTGATCGCGCGGCTGCCGGTGATCCCTAAGTTTCCGTTTTTTCGCGATCGCTACACCTACCTGCTGCTCGATCGCCGCTGGAACTGGCTCAACTACCTCGATTTCAGCATCAACAACTGGCTCAAGTTTGGCTTTAATGACATCCGGCTACGAGATCAGCACGTACCGGGGTTGATTACAGCTCTGGTGTGGTATCAATGGGGGCTGGGCCTGCTCTACACGGCGCTACTGCTATGGACGTTATCGCGCACCATTCCGGGGCTAAATCTGCTGATTTACTTCTAGCACCGCCGTCGGTTCACTCACCATCAGACTGTGCACGTTTCCTGTGATCCAACCATCCTCTTCCTCAGACCTCAATCAACCGGCAAAATCTGACCTGCGCCGCCGCCTGATCAGCGCCCGCCAGAGCATTCCCCCCCAGCTGTGGCGACAAAAGAGCGATCGCATCTGCGCCCACCTGCTCAACTGGAGCTACTTTCAGCAGTGCCGGGTGATTTTGGCCTACACCAGCTTTCGCCAAGAACCCGACCTCAGCCCCCTGACCACCCACCAC
>QBMN01000247.1 GCA_003241845.1 Shackletoniella antarctica
CCCATCCACCGACCTCTCACCCCATCCGCTGCCACAGCTTAATCGTCCTATCGGCACTGGCGCTGGCTAGCACTTTCCCCCCCGCCTGCACTGCCACCTGATGTACGGGGTTCATATGGGCCGCCAGCGTGTCTTGCAGCCTGCCATTTTGACTGCTCCACAGGCGCAGGGTGCCGTCGCTGCCACCGCTGACCAGCCGCCTGCCGTCGGGGAAAAAGGCCACGGTGTTGACTTCCTGGGTATGCCCCTGGAGAGTGTGGAGCAACGTGCCTGCCGCCAGATCCCACAGGCGCACAGTGCGGTCTTTGCTGGCGCTGGCAATCAGACGGCCATCGGGGCTGACCGCCACCTGGTTGACGGTGTTGGTGTGGCCAGTGAGCACCCTGAGCGCAGTGGCGGTTGGCACATCCCAAAGGCGCACGGTGTTGTCGAGACCACCGCTGACCAGCCGCTGCTCGGCATCGGCTAGGGCGACGGTTTTGAGCATGCCCGCCGAGCCGGGCAGGGTTTTGAGCAGGGTGCCCTGGCTCATATTCCACAGTTTTAGGGTGCCGTCTTCGCTGGCGCTGGCCAGCAGATTGCTGCCGCTGAGGGCGATCGCAGTCACGTCTTTAAAGTGGCCCTTGAGGGTATGCCGCAGGGTGCCATCGCCCAGGTGCCACACCTTCACCGTGGCATCGTCGCCGCAGCTGGCCAACAGCTGTCCCCGCCGGTCGATGGCCACATCGTTGACGCCGCGAGCGTGGCCCTTGAGCACGTGGAGCAACTCGCCGGTTTGCCAGTTCCAAATTCGCAGGGTGTCGTCTAGGCTGCCGCTGACCAAGGTCGGCTGCTTGGGGTTAAAGGCAACGGCAGTCACCCACGACTGATGGCCAGTCAGGGTCTTAATTGGCTGCCAGCCCAGCCCAGAACTGGGCGGTTGTGAGGTCGGTGGTTTTGAACTGGGCGGTTTCGAGCTGGGTGGCTTTGAGCTGAGCGGTTGCGAGATCGGTGGTTTTGAGCTGGGTGGTTTCGAGCTGGGCGGCGTCGAGGCAGGTGGGTTTGAGCCAGAGACCACCCTGCCGGAGCGAGAAGATCCCGGGCCGTCGTGGATTTCAGACGGCGGCACATCAGCGCTTGAGGGTAGCGATGTGGTGGGCATCGTCATTCCGACCTTTTGCCCCGGCCCGCTCAGGGGTGGTTGGGCCAACCCGCCAAACAGACTTTGGTCAGACTGGTTCGAAACCCAGCCCGGCACTGCCCCCTCCAGCTTGGGCAGCCGTTGCAGGTCGTCGAGCATGTCCTGGGCTGTCTGGTAGCGCTCGCTCACCAGGTCTTTGGTCATGCCGTTGAGCACCTCGGCCAGGGTGGGGTGAATCGTGCGCCCCTGTTTTTGCAGGTGGTCTTGCCACAGCCAGCGCCCTTCGAGGGGGCTGTAGAGGTCTTCGGGCTTGCAGCCGGTGAGCAGATGCAGACAGGTGGCCCCCAGGCTGTAGAGGTCGCTAGAGGGGTAGGCTTGGCCGCTGCGCAGCTGCTCGATGGGGGCATAGCCCTCGGTGCCAATGCGGGTGCCCTGCTCGTAGCGAATGGCTTCGCTAAACTGCTTTGCGACGCCAAAATCGATCAGCACAGGCTTTTGGTCAACCTTGCGGCGAATGATGTTTGACGGGGTGATATCTCGGTGAATCACTCCATGGTCGTGGATGAAACGCAGCACCGGCAGCAGGTCTTCGAGCAGCTGGCGAATGCTGCCCTCGCCATAGGCTGCCTGGGCCGCGATCTCCTGGTGCAGGGTGCGCCCCTGCACCATCTGCTGCACCAGGTAGAGATATTTATTTTGTTCAAAGTAGGCCAGCAGGGTAGGAATTTGCGGATGCTCGCCCAGCTCGTGGAGCCGCATCGCCTCCTGCTCAAACAGCTGCACCGCCTTCAGAAAAGTCTTAGTGCCCTGGGTCTGGGGGGCAAACTGCTTGATCACACAACGGCTGTTGAGGCGATCGGCATCGAGGGCAAAGTAGGTGCGCCCAAACCCGCCGCGACCAATCAGCTTTAGGGGGCGGTAGCGACCGCGCAGGCGGCGCTCCAGGGCGCTGCCGCAGGTGGGGCAGACGGCGGCCTGGGTAGCGTGATTGGGCTGGGTGCAGTGGGGGTTGAGGCAGCAGATCATCACAGCGGTAAACCCAGGAGCGCAGAGACATAGTTTTTGCTTATGCCTACCTACATTTAACCTGCAATCGGTCGGCGAGGGAGGATTTTTGCCCTAGGGGAACGAGGGGTGCTTCAGCAGGTCAGCACCGGTTTAGCCAGGGAGGTATCTCTATTATCGGCATAGATTTCAGATTTATCGGGCAGTTTGCCCGATCGCAGCCCCGATCCCCCAGCCCAGCCGTTTTTAGCCCCAGGCAGCCCCAGGCCCAGGGCGATCGCTATATTTCGTAACAATTGGGGCGATCGCAGCAGTTGCCCCAAACCCGTGCGGTATGGTGAATAAACCTAGTCCAAGTCTAGATCCCGAGCTGGACTGGGTAAAACCGTCGTCAACTAAGCAACCGCCGCCTGCCCCATGACCCTGGCCCAGCCTCCCCACCACAAAGCCAAAGCCCTGCGCCCAGGGGTCACCCGCCCCGCCAAAGAACTCTGTAGCGAGTGCGGCCTTTGCGACACCTACTACATTCACTACGTCAAAGAAGCCTGCGCCTTTCTCAACCAGCAGTTTCCTGCCCTCGAAGACCAAACCCACGGCCGCAGCCGCGATCTAGAGGCCGACGACGAGGTCTACTTTGGCGTGCACCAAGACATGATGGCCGCCCGCAAGCAGCAGCCCATCGAGGGTGCCCAGTGGACGGGCATCGTCAGCACGATCGCCATCGAAATGCTGACCCAGGGCCTCGTCGAAGGGGTGGTGTGTGTGCAAAATACCGAGAGCGATCGCTTCCAGCCCCAGCCCGTTCTCGCCACCACCCCCGCAGAAATTCTTGCGGCGCGGGTCAACAAGCCCACCCTGTCGCCCAACCTCTCGGTGCTAGAGCAGGTCGAAAAATCGGGCATGAAGCGCCTGCTGGTGATCGGCGTCGGCTGTCAGATTCAGGCGCTGCGGGCGATTGAAAAGCAGCTGGGCCTAGAGCAGCTCTACGTGCTGGGCACCCCCTGCGTTGACAACGTCAGCCGGGCGGGCCTGCAAAAATTTCTCGAAACCACCAGCCGATCGCCCGACACCGTAGTCCACTACGAGTTCATGCAAGACTTTCGCGTCCACTTCAAGCACTCCGACGGCTCCACCGAAACCGTGCCCTTCTTTGGCCTCAAGACCAACCAGCTCAAGGATGTGTTGGCCCCCTCCTGCATGAGCTGTTTTGACTATGTGAACGGTCTGGCCGACCTGGTGGTGGGCTACATGGGTGCCCCCTTCGGCTGGCAGTGGATTGTGGTGCGCAACGATCGCGGCCAGGCCATGCTCGACACCGTGATGGATCAGCTCGATACCCAGCCGGTGGCGTCTGAGGGCGATCGCAAAGCCGCCGTGCAGCAGAGCATCCCCGCCTACGACAAGGCGGTGACTCTGCCCATGTGGGCCGCTAAGCTCATGGGCGTGGTGATCGAGCGCATTGGCCCCAAGGGGCTAGAGTATGCCCGCTTCTCCATCGACTCTCACTTCACCCGCAATTATCTGTACGTCAAGCGCAACTACCCGCAAAAGCTGGCCGCCCACGTGCCCGAGTTCGCCAAACGCATCGTCAGCCAATACAAGCTGCCGAAATAGCGTAAGCCGATTATCGCCTATCCCCCGATCCCGGCATTAAAATGGCCGGGCTAAAAGCCTATGTCCCCTGAAGGGGACGACCCTAGCTACAATCCCCCAGTCCTCTTCAGAGGACTTTCACTATTAGCCCTGGAATTCCATTCCTGGGCGGCCTGCACCATGGATCAGAGGTTATGCGATCGCCCATCCCCTGATCCCGGCATTAAAATGGCCGGGCTAAAAGCCCATGTCCCCTGAAGGGGACAACCCTAGCTACAATTCCCCAGTCCTCTTCAGAGGACTTTCACTATTAGCCCTGGAATTCCATTCCTGGGCGGCCTGCACCATGGATCAGAGGTTATGCGATCGCCCATCCCCTGATCCCGGCATTAAAATGGCCGGGCTAAAAGCCCATGTCCCCTGAAGGGGACAACCCTAGCTACAATTCCCCAGTCCTCTTCAGAGGACTTCCACTATCAGCCCTGGAATTCCATTCCTGGGCGGCCTGCGCCATGGATCAGAGGTTATGTGATCGCCCATCCCCTGATCCCGGCATTAAAATGGCCGGGCTAAAAGCCTATGTCCCCTGAAGGGGACAACCCTAAAATCCCCCAGTCCTCTTCAGAGGGCTTCCACTATTAGCCCTGGAATTCCATTCCTGGGCGGTCTGCGCTTGGCTCTATGAGCTAGTTGTTTTGCTTCTCTTTTGGTTCTAGGGCTGTCCACACTTGATTTTGAGCGTGATGTTGCTTTTGATTTTCGACATAGGCCACGGCCCTGCTCAATTGACGGCTACCCAGCGAAAAGACTCCGTAGCCCGCCTGCCACCGAAATTGATCGGCCCCCGGCAAGAGAATTTGATTGCGGTAATGGGAACTGCTGCCTTTGATGTTCTTCACAAAGCTAGCTACTGACAACGTAGGTGGAATTGAAACCACCACGTGAACGTGATCTTCCGTACCGTTAACAGCATGGACAATACAGCCCCATTGGTTAGCCTTGCCAATCATGTAGCAATGTAAATCGGCTTCCCAACTGGGATCAATCATAGGCTCTCGATATTTGGTTGCCCAGACCAGATGATAGTAAAGCTGCCACAGAGACATTGGTTTGGATGAGATGCACAATGTTCTCAATTTGCCCGATGGAACGTGCGATCGCTCGTTAACCCAAATGAGATTTCAACTGTTCACCTTTGCCCATCCCAGATGGATTGTCGATCATCGCCCATCCCCTGATCCCGGCATTAAAATGGCCGGGCTAAAAGCCCATGTCCCCTGAAGGGGACGACCCTAGCTACAATTCCCCAGTCCTCTTCAGAGGACTTTCACTATTAGCCCTGGAATTCCATTCCTGGGCGGCCTGC
>QBMN01000248.1 GCA_003241845.1 Shackletoniella antarctica
GATTTGGGGCCAGCGGGCGGGGTCGGCTTGGTAGAGGGTCAAGAGGCGCTGCTGAAGGGCGATCGCCCCCTCAAATTCCTGGGCCTGCTCCAGGTTGTCGGCCTGCCGCCCCAGGTAGCGAATCTCGTCGTCGCGCAGCCTATTGCCCTCGACCAGGGCCACCAGTTCACCGTAGACCTGGGCCGCCTCAGGAAAGTTAAACCAGTCGGCCCGCAGCTCGGCCAGGGTTTCTAGCTGCTGCCGCTGATCAGCATTGTCGCCCGCCAGCAGGGCGGCATCGGCCAGGGCACGGTGAATCTCGGCGGCGGCCTCCACCGCGCCCAAAACCACGTAGGTGGCGGCCATGCCCTCTAGGCGATCGCGATCGCCCGGCAGAGCCAGCTCAGCGTGAATTTCGTCGAGCCGCACGGTGTAGAGCTGGAGGCCTTGGGTGGCGGTGCGATCGCAGCCCCCGCCCCACCCGGTCAATGGCCGCCAGCTCTGGCTCAATGCCCAGCAGACGGCGCAGACGAATCTCCCGCCGCCAGAGCTGGCGGGCGTCGGCTAGCTCTCCGGCCTGATCTAGGGCAGCGGCCTCTAGGGCCAGTTGGTCGAGATCCTGCTCTAGATCGTGCAGCTCTAGCGGGCTGAGGGGGCGCTGCACGGGCGGGTTGGGCAGCAGCGGGTCGCGGGGCTGATCTTGCAGCGGGTCGGCCAAAAAAGGAAACCGCAGCTCTGGGCACAGCACTTGTGCCAAGGCTACGGGGGCTAAGGCTAGGGGGGCAACGCCAAAAACAAGGGCGATCGCCACCGAGATCGCCACCGAGAGCGCCCCCGCTGGCTTCACTAATCGCCGACCCAGTGATATCGCCACCTGCCCGACAGAAAACTGCCCGACAGAAACCTGATCAATAGAAAACTGACGGGGCAACGGTCTCTCCTGTGTCTGCACCATTATCATAAACGCCGCCAAGGCCCTAATGTGACAACCCCTTAACATCTACCAACGGCTCACCATAGAGAGAGCCGCCATCCTGTAATCTGAAGATTCGGTGACGGTTAAACCGCCCTGTTTACAGCTTTTTTTGACCACTCGCAAGCCTTGTTTTCAGACTATGCACTCCACCGCATCCCCCACTGTTTCCACTTCCCAGCGCACCGTTCGCATCGTGTCTCGCAAGAGCCAGCTAGCGCTGATTCAAACCCACTGGGTGCGCGATGAGCTGCAAAGGCACTTCCCCGAGCTGGGCTTTGATATCGTCACCATGGAAACCCAGGGCGACAAGGTGCTCGACGTGTCGCTCTCAAAAATTGGCGACAAGGGGCTGTTTACCCAAGAGCTAGAAGACACCATGCTGCGGGGCGACAGCGACTTTGCGGTGCACTCCCTCAAAGACCTGCCCACCCGCCTGCCCGAGGGGCTGATGCTGGGCTGCATCACCGAGCGCAAAGACCCCGCCGACGCCCTGGTGGTGCACGCAAAAAATAAAGATAAAACCCTCGCCACCCTGCCCGAGGGCGCGGTGATTGGCACTTCGTCGCTGCGGCGGCTGGCCCAGCTGCGCCACCACTACCCCCACCTCAGCTTCAAAGACATTCGCGGCAATCTCAACACCCGCCTGCGCAAACTTGACGAGGGCGGCTACGACGGCATTATTTTGGCGGCGGCGGGGCTGCAAAGAATGGCGATGGGCGATCGCATCCACGAAATTCTGCCTCCCGAGATCTCGCTCCACGCCGTGGGTCAGGGGGCCTTGGGCATCGAGTGCCGCACCGGCGATGCCGAAATTCTTCAGCTGCTCAGCGTGCTTTCCCACGGCCCCACCACCGCCCGCTGCCTGGCCGAACGGGCCTTCTTGCGGGAGCTAGAGGGGGGCTGTCAGGTGCCCATCGGCGTCAACACAACCCTAGAGGGCGACGATCTAATTTTGACTGGCCTAGTGGCCAGCCTCGACGGTCAGCGGGTGATTAAAAACACCGTGCAGGGGCCAACCGCAGAGGCCGAAGCCCTGGGCGTAGAGCTGGCCCAGCACCTGCGCGGTGAGGGTGCCCAGGCGATTTTAGATGAGATTACCGCCGCCAGCCGATCCTAGCGCTGGACTGGGTCGTTGCCTGTCCCGGCGATATCCAGGCCGCCTGTTCAAAGGCGACACCTGCAAAGGCGACACCTGCAAAGTGACCTTGCCCCAAGACCCTGAGCCGGTGCCTGGGCAAGGTAGCCAGTTTAAAAAGCGGCCCGCTTTTCCCAGCCAAACTAAAGAAAAGCCTAAAATTCTCGAAAGCAGCTTTTGTGTGTGGCCAAAGCGCTGAGCCATCGGTCACAATAGGCTCAAGATTGGCCGGGCGTAGGTGCTGCCCCGACTTGTCTTCCTCCCTTGCCCAGGATGGTATTACCGCAATGTCAACGTCTCCCTTTTCCCGGCTGCTGTCTGTGGTGCGCCCCGCGGCGCAGGTCTTAGCCCTGGCTGCCTTAGCCACCGTGGCCGCCGAGGCATCTCTAGCCGCTATAGAGTTGACCGAGCTTGAAGACAGCCCCAAGGTTGTCATTGACGAAGCCTGGCAAATCATCAATCGAGAATATGTAGACGGCAGCTTTAACCAGACCGACTGGCAGGCGACTCGCCAAGACCTGCTGGGGCGCGAGTACAGCTCCCAAGAAGCGGCCTATACGGCGCTGCGGGCGGCGCTGCGACGGCTCAATGACCCCTACACCCGGTTTCTATCTCCCGCCGAATATACCGACCTCACCGACCAGACCTCGGGAGAAGTGTCGGGCATTGGGGTGAGTCTAGAGCGCAATAGTCAGACCGGCGCAGTGCTGGTTATTGGCGTGTCTTCTGGTTCGCCAGCGGAGCGCTCTGGGGTGATAGTGGGCGATCGCATTTTGGTGATCGATGGCCAGGGTACCGAGCGGCTCACCGTCGAAGGGGTGCAGCAGCAGCTGCGCGGCAGCGAAGGGTCTCAAGTCACCCTGACGGTTTCTCGCAACGGCGGCGCACCTCGCACCATCATTCTCACCCGCGCGGTGATGGAGCTGCCCACCGTGGAGTACTCCCAAAAAACCGTGGGCGGGCGACCCATTGGCTACATTCGTCTGATTGAGTTCAACGCCAACGCCTCTACCCAGATGGCCACAGCCATTCGCACCCTGAGTGAGGCCGGGGTCGAGGGGTTTGTACTCGACCTGCGCGGTAACCCCGGCGGTCTGCTGATGGCCAGCATCGACATTAGCCGCATGTGGCTTCAGCATGGCCCCATTGTGCGCACCCTCGATCGCAGCGGCAACGACGAAGCCATCTCCGCCAACCGCACCGCCCTCACCGGTCTGCCCCTAACGGTGCTGGTCGACGGGCGATCGGCCAGCTCTAGCGAAATTTTGACCGGTGCCCTACGAGACAACAACCGCGCCACCGTGGTGGGGGCCACCACCTTTGGCAAAGCCCTGGTGCAGTCGCTCCACGGTCTCACCGATGGCTCTGGCCTGACCGTCACCGTGGCCCACTACTACACCCCCAACGGCACCGACATCAGCACTAAGGGCATCACCCCCGATGTCCCCGTTGACCTGAGCGCTCAGCAGCGCCGTGAGCTGTTTGGCAACCCCGCTCTGCTCGGCACCGATGTCGATACTCAGTATCGCCGCGCCGCCGAGGTGCTGGAGCAAACCATCCTGGCCAGCCAAAACACTCCTGCTACTGTGGGAGCCAGCCGCCTGGGGCGGATCACCTCTGAAGAATAGCTCGGTCTAAAAGACCGCTAGGCTTAGGCTAACGACTCTATCCCCAGCCCTCTGAGAAGATCGCTGGGGATAGTTTTTTGCTCAGAGTGCTTTAACCAAACAAGATCTAGTATGAGGACAATTCTGACAACGACAATACCCGAGAATTTTGATTCCCCTCAGGGCGCAGGCCCTGCGCCCCTACCAGTGGGTATCTTCTTTCTCAAAAAAACCTACGAGGCTCACGTACAGGGGCTAAAGGCGTCCGGCGTAGGCCGTCATCGGTTCTTTGATAAAGCGAATATATAGGTGCTTAAAGGTCGATTTCACCACCCGAGGCAGGCCGAAGTCGATGGGCATCAGCTCAGCGGGCAGTTGCCAGTCGGCCACTTGCAGTTCGCCGGGGGTGAGCAGCGGGAACGTAATCTCTGACCAGTCGGGGCACACCCCCAGCCGTAGAGACTGCGCCACCGTCGGCACCACCAGCGGATCGACGCCGAGCACGGCTACCATGGCTCGATCTAGGGCAAACACGTTGCCCGATGCCCCTAATACGCCTAGATCCTTCGGTTCGCCGTTGCTGGGGCCGTTGCCCTCGTGGCCGACGATGCCATCAATAATGGTGAGGGCCGGGTCGATCAGGCGGGCGGTTTCCACCAGCATGGTGCCAAAGCGCTGCACGTCTTTACCAGCTTCCATGTGCCACCAGGCTTTCATTTTGCCAGGCACGCAGCCAAACAGATTTTTCACCCCGAGGGTGAGGGTGAGCTGCACGTGGGACTTGACCTTGGGCAAGTTGATCACCACATCGGCCTCCATCGCTTCTCTTGAGAGGCGCAGGTGGTCAAACTCAGGGTTGTCGGTGGGGTAGCGGTGGCCGTGGAGCTCGACTATGGGCAGGTCTAGCGCTTGGGCTAGGGGCAGCAGGCCGTTGGCCTTGGCGACTCCGTAGGCACTGCCAAAGGCGGGGCTATCGCCCAAAAAGGGTTTGCCGCCCGCCGCCTTCACCTGCTGAGCCACGGCGTAAACTAGCTCGGGGCGGGTGGTGCATTCTTTGGTGGGGCGAGCGCCGGTCAGCAGGTTGGGCTTGAGCAGCACGCGATCGCCCGGTTTCACAAAGGCCGCCATGCCCCCCAGCGGCTCTAGCACCTGGATGAGCGATCGCTCCAGTTCGGCCCTATGGTAAGAGTTGGCGCGAATGAGGCTGACGGGCACGGCCATGGGTGGTTCCTGGGGCGATGGGTCTGTTTGGAGAATAGCGCGGATAGTGGGGGAGTGGGGAGTAGGGGCGTCGGT
>QBMN01000249.1 GCA_003241845.1 Shackletoniella antarctica
GAGATCAGCCTCGACACCTACCAGGCGGCGCAGCTGCTCACCTGGGCAGAATTTGCGGCCAAAGCTACGGTGCCACCGGCGGCAGGGCAAACCTTCGATATGGAGGTGTTCAAGGCCCGCAAACAGAATAAGCGCGACGACGCTAAAGCCCAGTGGCTCAAAGATATGGCAGTGCTGTCTGGTGCCCATGAGGGAGCAGATAGGGCCGCGATTGCGGCGGCCTTCGACAAGCAACACAAATTGTCTGGGGAGGCAGTGGAGGGGGCATTCCCTCAACTAGCTCTCCCGATGGCTGGACAGCGCAAGCTGGTCTTACTCGACGGCCAGAAGATGACCCGAAAAACGTCGGTCGCGCTGCGGTCGGTTGTCTCCCAAGCCATAGCCCAGGGATTGAGCGGCGTCATTTACTGCCCCACCAATGTGCTCGCCCGCGCCATGGCCAGTGAGTTTAAGACGCTAGGGGTGCTCACCATCGCCCAATGGCTGGCCAAGGTTGAGGAGGGTGAAGATCTGCCTAAACCGCTGTGGTTAGTCGGCTGCCCTGAGTCGGCCCACAGAACGGCAGACCTTAGCCCCGACATTGTGTTGATCGATGAGGCAAACGAGTCACTCCCCCGCATTCAATCAGGGCAGCTGGGGGTAAAGCCTGCGGAATGCCGACGCACCATTAAAGCCCAACTGGCGGCGGCCCGCATGGTGGTACTGGCTCAAGATGGCCTCTACCGTCCCACCGTCAGGGCGGTGCAGCGCTGGGGTAACTTTGACCCCTCAGAGATCGAGATCCTGCGGCGGCGGCGGCCAGCCACCAATATGACGATTAACTTGCATGTGCAGGGCAGCAGCGACCACCGGACATCATGGGACGGGCTCCCCAGGGACGAGGATCAACCTAAGGGGAATGCGGCATTCTATACCTGGTTTGATGGCCTGGCTGAGGCCCAGCGGGCGGGTAAAACCGTCATCGTGCCCAGTGGGGCAGAGGGCAAGCTCCGGCAGATTGATCGGGTACTCAAGGCCGAATTTCCCGACATTTCCAGCCAGGTGATAGACGGCCGATGGTCACCTGGCAATGTGCGATCTCAGTTTGCCGATGCGCCTACAGAGTTTGCTCCCCGGCGCGGCCTGAGGCGGTTGGGCTATTCCCCAACGTTCGACAGCGGGGTCAGCATCGAGGACACTTATTTTGATGCTCAGTACGAATACATCAGGGCATTCGAGCCAGCCAGCAGTGCCAGCCAAAGAGGAGAACGATATCGCGATGCCATTAGAGGCCAAAAGCTAACCGAGCGGAATGTCTACGTTTCTAGCCACGGGCTGCCATCGCTGCCCCCAGTGGAGGTGTTTACGCCGGAGTATTGGCGGCAATACCTGAGCAGCCCCGACAACACCGATGCCCTGGCCCTGGCCCAGCAGATGGGCTGTAAAGACTTGGCCGACAAGCTGGATCAAGATAACCCCGACGACTGGGCAGAGCTGCCAGAATGTCTCGCCATTCAGGCCCGCGAGACATTCTTTAAAGTTGAGCTGCTGACCCAGGAATGGGAGGGCAACGGGTGGGCCATCGTCCACATCGAGTCCGATCCAGACTCACCCCAGCAATGGTCATACGCTTTTTACGAAGTGAGCCAGGGTCTAATAGAGCAGCACTCTAGAATCCTGGCCAAGGCTAAGCCTCAACAGATTGATGAGGTCAAGGGCGCGATCGCGGCCAACAAAAACCATAAGTGGCAGCTGGCAGAGCAGATCGGGGACCTGTACCCCGGCCTAAAAGATTCTGAATGGTTAGCCGCCTGGGTAGTCGCATCAGGGGAACGTAGCCTCGATAAGCTCCAGGTGCGATCACTGGTGCAGATGGCCCATGAGCAACCCCAGCTATGGGCAGAGCTAAGCCGCCAGTTCGCCCTGGCCACGCTGGCCACGCGCACAGATATCAACCCCCCCTCGCTGCCCTGTAGCGCTCGAGCCTTTGAGATAGCCAAGCTGCTAAAGGATACCCCCGGCCTCTATCAGGTGATTGTGGGGGAGGTGCAGACGTGGACTAACCGCGATGCCATCCCCCAGCAGGCGGCGGCGTGGGCAAAACAGAATGCCAAGGGGTTGGCCCGGTTTACGCAGCACAACCAACGCATCCACGGCCTACAGTTCACGCCCAAGACTGGAGTTCTAGACTGCCTGCACAAGCTGCTGTCAATGGTGGGCCTCGAAGGGCACTACATGGGGAGGCAGTCTACTGGTGATCGCCTGCGGGAGTACCGGCTCAAAGCTGTGGGCGATATCGAGGCCAAGCTCCAGGCAGAGTTGGACAAAGACCAACCCCGGCCCCACGACTTGCAGCGTCACCAGCTGCGGCTAAACACTGATAGTGAGGTCTACCAAACTCTGGACTCGGTTCTGTCGGGCAAGGTGCGGCGAAACGCCCCAGAATGGGCGGGTGTGGCCGAGGAACTGATCGCTCAATATGGCCCGTCCACAGGTTCAGTAGGTATAGATCCTATTACTGAACTTGTGGACGTTTCCCCAGGGAGGGCGGTTAAGAAGCGCGGCGTCAGGGGGTGGCAAGGCCCGATTGTGGCGATCGAGCGTGATCAGTGGGCCTGGGTTCTCTGGGGAGGGGATAAAGATCCCTCATTGGTTCCCCTCAGTGAGCTTGAGTTGTGGGAGGTGGGCATTGCTGCCTAGCCACCCTTAAAGCCCTATCAGCCTGCGAAAAGTAGCGGTGATCCTTTATCTCAGAGGGGTTCAATGCATATTCTCTTAACGAACCAGTGCCCAAACTTCTATCAAAGCTATGAATTCTGAGTCATGTATTCAAAAATCTTGTCTTGTGCTTTTGCGTAGGCTTGAGTTTGAGCCGGAATTTGATCTAAATAGTTTATCGCGCCATGAAAGTCACCCATTGCTACAGCGTCTTCCGCTTGAGTTAGCAGGTAGTCTCCATAAGGGTCGAGTCCTAAAGTGCCCGTGAGAATGGCATCCTTTAGATTGGCACCTCGAAGATTTGCACCCGTTAAATCAGATGCCGTTAAGTCAACTCGTAGCAAATTGGCATTGGCTAAATTAGCCCCTTTAAGATTAGCATTGCTTAGCTTGGCACCGGCCAAATTGGCATTATCTAAATTAGTACCTTCAAGATTCGTGCGACGTAAATCTGCTTTTTGCAGATTTACGTTACCACTCAGGTTGGCATGGCTGAGATTGGCCCCCAAAAAACTCTGGTCAATTAGCAGCGTATTGCCCGAAAGATCTGCGTAGCTAAGATTTGCTAGCGTCATATTGGCTGTACCCGCAAATCCCCAGAAACGCGCATCACGTAGGTCAGCCCCTGTCAGGTTGGCGCGAGTAAAGTCAGCATTACTGAGGGTGGCATTTCTCAGATTAGCTTTCTCTAAATCAGCATCGGTCAAATCAGAGCTGACTAAATCGATTTTATAAAGTTGAGCATTTCTGAGGATAGCCCGTGAGAGATCGGCTGATTTTAGGGAGCCTTCTGACAGCACAATGCCTGATAAATCAGACTCAACGAGATATGCAGCTTCAAATTTTCGCTTAGCAAGATCGATATTGGTCAAGTCGCATTTGTAGCAGCTATTCGTAGAAACGAGACGATTGACATCTTCTGGGTTGTTGGCAAACGCATTGCCAGCAACTGAAAGGCTGAAGATTAAGAAGGTGAATATTCCTAAAAAACAAGTGGTTATTTTTCTGAAAAGATGATGCGTTTGATTGCAAATCATGTTGCCATCTCTGATTGGAGTTCTTGTATGTAGTGTTGAATTGAAAAGAGCTATCAGGTCACGCTAAAGATTTTCATCACTTCGTCGCCGAGGTGGTTTATGACTTCGACGGCGATGTGCCCAGACTTTGGTTTGTCGAAGGGGCGCGATACATTCCCATAAAAGGATTCCCAGGCTTCGGCGTCGATCTCTGCTTTGAGGGTTTTTTGGAGGGATTTGTAGGGGTCGCTGGCCCCGAGGATTATGTCGCGGGAGTCACGCAAGCCAGCCCGCGCTGGTACTGCGCTAGCAAATCCATTCCTAACCAACGACTAATGCCGATCGCGAACCAAATCCCGAATCACCTGGTCAACCACCCCGTCCCATCCCTCATGACAATGGGTTTGGCTATAGTTCTGGAGCAACCGTTCAGCAGCAGCACGGTCATGGGTGTATACGATCACGGCCTTAATCGCCTTCTCTGGCACACCTGCTGACGATACCGGAGAGACCTTAGCCTTACGGCGCAGGTCAACTTTGGGCCGGGTGATAGGTGGCTGCGCTGACTGGGTAATGCGCTGCTTCTGAATCAGAAAAACCAGCACTAGAACGGCGTTAATCATCGTTTCGGCCACTCAGACTAAGCAAGCTTAGTCCCCAGGAAGCCGTAGCCCTTGTCAATACCTTCGCCAAATTAGGCAGAGTTAGGCAGGCTAGGAGCAGGATGAATGCGTCCTAGGTTGGTTAGGCGGTTGAGGGCTTGTGACCAGAAACCGGGTTTGGGTTTTTGGGGAAGGTATTGGTCGAGGGAATCCGGGAAGCCCGCCCGCGCCGAATGGGGCTGGGAGGTGCAGGAGAAAGACCCACGGAGCCGCTACGGCCACTGGACCAACTATGTTTACCGGGGCCTCTTTGGCATGAATGCGGCCACCATGAAGGAAACCTGGGCTAACCCGGTGCATGGAGATGCCCGCATTGCTCGAAACTACGTGCCTGAGTCAGTGGGCCTGGAGGCGATCGCCTATTGCGAGAAGATGGTGGGCTTACTGGATCTAGACGACATCGAGCAGGCCCATGACGAAGCAATCCGGCTCACTCAAATTAAGTTTGCCAAGCATTTCCCGATGGCATGAGTTATGAAGGGGGTTGCGATCGATACCGGTTGGCCTCAGATTGTAGTGACCTTTAACGCTGGGCGATGACTATCTCCCGTGCTACGGAGACGATGCGGTGAC
>QBMN01000024.1:0-30632 GCA_003241845.1 Shackletoniella antarctica
CCACCGCATCGAGACCGGGGTGGGCCATGGCCTGTTGCCAGCTGTGGTAGCAGGCAACGGTTTCATCTAGCGAGAAGCGATCGCGCAGTTCGTGCAGCCGCTGAGAATCGGGGTCAACTAGGGCCGCCACCCGAGCCTCGGGCAGGGCCAAGAAATTTCGCAGCAGGTGGGTGCCCCAGCGGCCCAGACCAAAGATTGCTAGGTTAATCGGGTGAGGATGAGTCGTCACGGGGCGAGGTTAGGGCCTGGGCTAGGGGACTGTGGGCGGCGGCGGCAGCGGCCTGCTCGGCCTGTTTTTTGGTGGAGCCAGAGCCAGTTCCCCAACAGGTTTCCCAAAACCACACGGTGGATTGATATCGCTGGGGGTCACCATCCACCGGGCGCTGTTCTAGGGTTTGGTACTGGGGCAGCATTTTGGTGTGGGCTTGGGTCAGCTCTTGGAGGGCGACTTTGTAGTTTTGGCGGGCGGGGTCTTGACGAACGCTGTCGGCCAGCCGCAGCAGTGGGTCATTGAGCCATGCTCGCACCAGGTCAAGGGTATGAGTTTCTAGATACAGCACTGCTACCACGGCCTCTAGGGCATCGGCCAGGTGGCTAGGGCCAGCCGTCATCGAGGGGCCGACGATCAGGTAGGGGGCTAGGCCCAGATCTTGGGCCAGGTGGCCGAGGGTGCGATCGCTGATCAACACCGATCGCACCGCCGACAACTCCCCCACCGAAGCCTCTGGAAATGCTTCTTGTAGGCACTCCGTCGCCGCCAGTCGCAGCACCGCATCGCCAAGCAGCTCAAGCTGCTCGTAGTTATAGTCGGCATCCACCGACTTGTGGGTTAGAGCCTGATCGAGGCGCAGCCAGTCGAGACTCTGGGCGGCAGGCAGCCCCAGCGCCTTCACCCAGCCCTGGAGCTGCCGCTGTCGGGATGCTGGTAGATCACTCACGGTCAGCGGTCAATAGGTCACAGGCAACTGGTGAAATTAGGGGGAAGGAGGTAGACATAAGCCGGGTTCTGTTCCCCCGTTGCCGAGGGGGCGGTTATCTATCTGGGACGTCTGTTACCAAACGCCTCTTGCGGTACTCACAGCGGGGCCGGAAAAAGACCAACCTTGCCCCTTGACCTTGCACCCAACCGGGGTTTACCGAGCCAGCACCTCTCGATGCTGCTGGTGCGCTCTTACCGCACCCTTGCACCCTTACCTGTGCCTGGGAAAATCCCTGGGCCATCGGCGGTATGTTTCTGTGGCACTCTCCTCACGGTCGCCCGCACTGGGCGTTACCCAGCAGGTCTGGTCTTTCGGGAGCCCGGACTTTCCTCAGACTGGCGATCGCCAATCCGCAACCGCCTGCGCTACCTCCCTCTTGCTATTAGTTTAAGCCCCAGGGTGAGAACACCGCTCTAAAACAGCAGCGGTGGACGCCCTTTTTTTCCCTACACGCAGCTCTCCCAGCGGCCAATCAAAACGCTAGGGTGCGGAGAGCCTTGACAATACCGGTTGTAGGGCCGCACTTCGGCACCGTATCGCCAAAAAACACAAATCCCCGGCTGCGCTAGCGCAGCCGGGGATTTGTAGCGATCACCCTAGACGGTGTCAGTGTGGTCGTCAATCAGCAGATCGTCGTCCAGCTCTGCTCCATTCTCCGCTGCGGGGAAGTCGCCGTTGCCGCGGGGAGTGCCGTCTTCCACCGACATGCCGCCGATCATTTCATCGTCGTTGAGCATCTTGAGGTTACCCTCCAGGTCATAGCTGCGGGCGGTAAAGTCATCCAGCACCACATCCTGAAGCACCATGTCGTCGTCCAAAATGGCCGACTCGTAGGCGGGGTCAAGCTCAACGGGGGGCGACTCTTCGTAGGCGTTATAGCCCGTGCCGGCCGGAATCAAACGTCCAATGATGACATTTTCCTTCAGGCCGCGCAACCAGTCTGACTTGCCTTCAATGGCAGCCTCCGTCAGCACCCGAGTGGTCTCTTGGAAGCTGGCGGCAGAGATGAAGCTGTCGGTATTCAGAGATGCCTTAGTGATCCCCAGCAGCACTGGCGTATATTCCGCCGGGGCACCGCCAGTAATCGCCATCGCCTCATTCACCTGCTCCACCTGGTAGATTTCTACCAGCTCACCGGGCAGCATAGTGGTGTCGCCGCCGTCTTCAATGCGGCACTTCGACGACATCTGCCGCACAATCACCTCGGTGTGCTTGTCAGAAATATCAATCCCCTGGGACTGATACACCGACTGCACTTCATTCACCAAGAACGACTGCACCTCCTGCAGCGCTCCCAGGGCGGCATCGTGAATGCCCTGGCCCAGACTGAGGTTGTACTTAAAGAACACCTCCAAAATCTGGTGGGGGTTGGCGGGGCCGTCGGTGAGGTGCTCCGAGGTGTTCACCCGCTGACCGTCAGAGACAATCACGTTCTGACCGGGGCTAACCGGGTACTCGGTCACCACGCCGTCGTCTTCGACAATTTTGACCTCCACGGTTTCATCGTCGCTGTAGACCACCTGGGCATTGCCAGGTCGCTCGGACAGCACGCAGGCCTCCTTGGGCTTACGGGCCTCCAGGAGTTCTTCGATCCGAGGCAGACCCTGGATGATGTCGCCGGTCTTAGCCCGCTCAAACACCAGTAGCACCAGGTTGTCACCCCGCTGCACCAGGTCGCCGTCTTCGATGTGCAGTACTGCACCAGTCGACACCCGGTAGGGGCGGGCCAGACGCAGGGAGATCTGCTCACCGTCAATGGCGGTCACTTCCCCAGATTCTTCGTAGGTAAGGCCAGGCGCCAGCTCGGTGTCGGCCACCACCAGGTCACCCACCTTAACGGTAGGTGTTTTGCCCTGTAGGTCGACCTTCATGCGGTCTGCCTCTCGCACCACCAGCACACGACGAATGGCCTCCTGCCCTTCGCGAATGCCTCGCACCTCGCCAGATTCTTTACAGCGAATCTCGGTGCGGGCCACCACGGCCCCCGGCTCAATCTGCTGGCCGTCTTCCACCAGCAGGCGAGTGACGGTGCTGCCCTGGGTTTGGTCAGCCACCACGTCGCGACGAATGACCTGGGTTTCGAGCACCACCATTTGCAGGCGCATCAGGTCGGCATCCTGGTCGTCGGGCACCAGCTCAATGTCGGCCACCACGTGGGGCGACTCATCCTCAATGTCGAGCACCAGCTGGGTGCGCAGTAGCTCAACCCCGGCCACTGACTTCACCCGCTCCCCATCCTTGAACGGGATGCGCTGAATGGCACGGAGTTTGATGGAGCCAGTGGCATCGGCAGCGGAGTCTTGGCTAGGCACCGCAGGCTCGTTAGGCACGGTGTACTCTTCCACCGGACGCAGCAGCAGCGCTGGGCCGTCGGGAGTTTCGACGTATTCTACGTAGCGCAGGGCATCGGCCACCAGCCCCGGCATCACCTCTTCCCCGGCATTGACGATGGTGCCGTCGCGATCCATGACGTCTTCGGGGGCATCCACCATGTGAATGTCGCCTGGTTTGACCAAAATCTCCCGCAGAATGTCATTCTTCTGGGTGACCTCGACCACGCCGCTGTTCTGACAGAAGATGTCTTTGACCACCTCGGTACCCGCTTCTAGGTACTGGCCGTCTTCCACCATCAGCAGGGAGATATCTTTGTTGACCTCGTGGGCTTCCTCAGGAATCCAAAGCAGGGTGCCGCCCTGCACCACTTCATAGCCCTGCTTGCCCTTGCCTTTTTTGGCCACATCCACGCCGGAGAATTTGATGATGCCGCCGGTTTGGGTGTGGAATTGATCGTCTTCTAGCTCAGCGATAACCTGGCCGCTGGTCACCTTGGCCCCCGGCGTTGCAATCAGAGAAAATCGCTGGCCGCTGGCGGTCTCGATGAAGTAGTGCTCGCGGCCCTGGCCTTGCTCTTTGCGCACCTGGGCCTGGTCGAGCATCACGGAAGCGGTGATAATTTCTACTTCGCGGGTGCCTTTTTCGAGGTCGGCCTCGGGCAGGCGCACTAGACCACCGCGCTCGGTGGTGAGCTTGGTTTCGGCCAGGGTGTCGTCGGCATTGACGTAGTCGCCGTTGCGCACCACCGGCTCAGCGCTGGGGGGCAGGTTGTAAACGTCACCCGCTAGCACCCACAGCAGACCGCCCCGCTGGGCCAGACGAGTGGTGTTGCCCTGGCGGTCAGTTTTTTCTTCCTGTACGAGACCGGCAAACTGCACCTCTCCGGACAGGTCAGAGGTCACGTCTTTGCTGGCTTTTTCTGTGACTTTGCGGGTGCGGCCAGCGGAGGGCAGCTCAGCCAAAAGCTGCTCCTTTTTCACGGTTTCGCCGTTGTTAACAAACAGAATGGTGCCCTGGGGCAGAGATTCGGTTTTGTTTTTGCCGCTGCCTTCGATGGTGACGTCGGCGTTTGACTCCAGCATCAGCGCATCTTCACCGTAGCGGGTGCGGAAGGCTCGGGTCTTGAGACTCTTGGGCAGCTTCACGGTGCCGTCTTTGCTGGCCCGAATGCGGGGAGCCACTTCGCCGGTGAAGGTACCACCGGTGTGGAAGGTGCGCATGGTCATCTGGGTGCCAGGCTCGCCAATGGACTGGGCGGCAATAATGCCCACTGCTTCACCTAGATCAACCAGCTCAGAGTGGGCCAGGCTCCAGCCATAGCACAGGCGGCAGACAGAACGGGTGGCTTCGCAGGTCAGGGGCGATCGCACCACGACCCTCTCAACGCTAGCCTCCGCCAGCATTTCCGCAATCTCTGGAGAAACCGGCTGATCTTTCTTTAGCAGCACCTCCCCGGTTTTGGGATGCACCACATCCTCGGCCATGACCCGGCCCAGCAGCCGATTTTCTAGGGGAATCAGCACGCGCTCACCGTCGGTCATGCTGCGCAGAGGAATACCCCGCGTGGTGCCACAGTCATGCTCCCGAATGATCACGTCCTGGGAGACGTCCACCAGACGGCGGGTGAGGTAGCCCGAGTCTGCCGTTCGCAGGGCGGTGTCAACCAGGCCCTTGCGCGCTCCGTAGGAGGAGATCACGTACTCGGTAACGGTCAGCCCCTCGCGGAAGTTGGTCTTAATGGGTAGGTCAATGATTTCCCCCTGGGGGTTTGCCATCAGACCCCGCATGCCCACCAGCTGACGCACCTGGGAGATATTCCCCCGCGCCCCCGAGAAGGCCATCATGTATACCGAGTTGAGGGGGTTATTTTCTTTGAAGTTTTTGACCACCTGGTCTTTCAGCTCTTCGCTGGTGTCGTTCCAGGTGTCGATTACCTTGGTCAGACGCTCTACCTCGGTGATTTCGCCTCGGGTATAGCGCTCTTCGGTAATGCGAATGTCTTCTTCGGCGGCGGCCAGCATGCCCTTCTTCTCTTTCGGCACCTGTAGGTCTTCTACGCTAATAGAGACCCCGGCTCGGGTGGCGTACTTGAAGCCCAGCTCCTTGATGCGATCGGCCATCTGAGAGGTGCGGGCAGTGCCGTGGTGGGTAAACGACCAGGAAATCAGCTTCTTGAGCTGTTTCTTGTCAATAATCCGATTCCGAAAGGTCATTGAGGTTTGGGGTGCCCCTTGCTCAACCATGAGTTTTGCCTTTGTGTAGTGGTGGTGTTCGTGCTGTGGTTATTAGCTGCCTAGCCCGCGATCGCGTCAAGCACCGCCTTGTTGTAGATAATGCGGCCTGCGGTGGTTTTGATGTACTGAGAAATCAGGTTGCCCTCGCCGTCTAGACGTACCCGGCGATCGGGGTAAATTTCGGTAATGGTGCCGTCCTCAGACTCCATGCGCTCTGGCGCGACAGTCTTGGGTTGATCAGACTCCACCTCACCGTCAAACCTTAGCCACACCTTGGCGTGGAGATCCACAACTCCCTGCTCGAAGGCCATGATGGCATCTTCCATACCGGCGAAGTAGTGGCCTTCTCCCTTGGTGGCGTCGGGGTTCTCCGCCGTCAGGTAGTAGCAGCCCAACACCATATCCTGAGACGGGGTAATAATCGGCTGGCCGGTAGCCGGCGACAGCACATTATTAGACGCCAGCATCAGCAGCCGCGCCTCCGACTGAGCCTCCAGCGACAGCGGCACGTGCACCGCCATCTGGTCACCGTCAAAGTCAGCGTTAAAGGCCGGACACACCAGCGGGTGCAGCTGAATAGCCCGCCCTTCCACCAAAATTGGCTCAAAGGCCTGAATGCCGAGACGGTGCAGGGTCGGTGCCCGGTTTAGCATCACCGGGTGGCTCTCAATCACCTCCTCCAGCACGTCCCACACGCTGGGGTCGTTGTGCTGAATCAGTTTTTTTGCCGCCTTGATGTTATTCACTAAGCCCTGACGAATCAGCCGGTGAATGACGAAAGGCTGAAACAGCTCGATCGCCATTTCCCGAGGCAGACCGCACTGGTGAATTTGCAGATTTGGCCCTACCACAATGACCGAACGACCGGAGTAGTCAACCCGCTTACCCAACAGGTTCTGACGGAATCGGCCCTGCTTACCCTCAATAATGTCCGAAAGCGACTTCAGCGGGCGGTTGTTGGCCCCCACCACGGTGCGGCCCCGGCGACCGTTGTCAATCAGCGCGTCCACCGCCTCCTGCAGCATCCGCTTTTCATTGCGGACGATGATCTCAGGCGCCAGGATTTCTTGCAGCCTGGCCAGCCGGTTGTTGCGGTTGATCACCCGACGGTACAAATCATTCAGGTCGGAGGTGGCAAAGCGACCGCCATCCAGCTGCACCATCGGCCGCAGGTCGGGCGGAATCACCGGAATTACGTCCAGCACCATCCACTCGGTTTTAGAGCCAGTGGCAATAAAGTTGTCAATCACCCGCAGGCGCTTGATCAGCTTGGCCCGCTTTTGGCCTTTGGAGTTAGCAATCTCTTCTCGCAGCTTTTCCGCCGTAGCTTCTAGCTCCAGATCTTCCAGCAGACGCTGTAGCGCCTCGGCCCCAATGCCTACCTCAACTCCGGCCAGCTCAGTTTCCTCGTCGTAGAGCTGATCTTCAATTTCAATCCACTGATCTTCCGTCAGCAGCTGCTTATAGCTGAGGTTATCGGCGTTGCCGGCGTCTAGCACCACATAGGCGTTGAAATAGACAATCTGCTCCACATCGCGCAGCGGCATGTCAAGCAAAATAGCGATGTAGCTAGGGATGCCCTTGAGGTACCAGACGTGGGCCACGGGGGCAGCCAGCTTGATATAGCCCATGCGGTGACGACGCACCCGTGACTCGGTGACTTCCACGCCGCAGCGCTCACACACAATGCCGCGATGGCGCACCCGCTTGTACTTACCACAGTGGCACTCCCAATCCTTGGCAGGCCCAAAGATACGCTCACAGAACAGCCCGTCCATTTCGGGCTTGAGGGTGCGATAGTTAATCGTCTCAGGCTTGGTGACTTCGCCGACGACTTGCCCGTTGGGCAGGGTGCGCTCTCCCCACTGGCGAATGCGTTCTGGAGAGGCGATGCCGATTTTGACGTAGTCAAATCGCTGTTCTAGCTTGGCCATGCTGGATGTATTCCTTGTAAGCGCTCTCGGTCTGGTTGAAAGGGGTCGGCTGACCCTGGCGAGATCGGTTTAGACACGACCAGGGTCGACGGTTGGGATAGTTAGGGCTCTACTCCTCAGCTTCCTCTAGCTCTTCGTCCCGAGCGATTGATTCGTAGGTGGGGCGAGAGGGGGTACGGCGGCTGTTGACATCGGCCATCAGGTCAACCTCGGTATCGCGGCTGGTACCGTCTTCACGAGTTTCAACCTTATGCACTGCGATGTCTAAGCACAGAGATTGCAGCTCTCGCATAAGTACCTTGAAGGACTCAGGGGTACCAGGACGGGGGATAGATTTGCCCTTGACGATCGCATTGAGCGCTTCGTTGCGCCCCTGCATATCGTCAGACTTCACCGTCAGCAATTCCTGCAGGGTGTAGGCAGCGCCAAAAGCCTCCAGTGCCCACACCTCCATTTCGCCAAAGCGCTGACCGCCCTGCTGGGCCTTGCCGCCCAGGGGCTGCTGGGTCACCAGCGAGTAGGGGCCAGTAGAACGAGCGTGGATCTTGTCGTCAACCAGGTGCACCAGCTTCAGCATGTAGGCGCGACCGATGGTGATCGCCTTGTCAAAGCGCTCCCCAGTGCGGCCATCGCGCAGCACAATTTTGCCGGGGTCATCGGGGTTAAAGATCCAGTCCTTACCGCTGGTCTCCCGAGCTTCCATCAGCTTGCCGTGGGTCGAGTTACGGGAGGCCTCTTCGCCATACATTTCGTCGAAGGGAATCACCTTAAAGCGGGCATCTAGGTTGTCGGCAGCCCAGCCCAGCAGGCACTCAAACACCTGTCCCACGTTCATGCGGGAAGGTACCCCCAGGGGGTTGAGGGCAATGTCGATGGGGGTGCCGTCGGGCAGGTAGGGCATGTCTTCAATGGGCAAAATGCGGGAAATAATTCCCTTGTTGCCGTGGCGACCGGCCATTTTGTCACCCACCTGGATCTTTCGCTTCAGGGCCACGTAGACCCGCACGACCATGTTGGCTCCGGGGGGTAGCTCATCCCCCTGCTCTCGGGTAAACACCCGCACATCTACCACCCGGCCCTTTTCGCCGTTGGGCACTCGCAGAGAGTTATCGCGCACGTCCCGAGCTTTCTCGCCAAAAATAGCCCGCAGCAGTTTTTCTTCCGGCGGCTGGTCAGACTCACCCTTGGGGGTGACTTTGCCCACCAGAATGTCTCCCGAGTCTACCCAGGCCCCGATGCGGATGATGCCGGTTTCGTCGAGCTGGCGCAGGGAATCTTCCCCCACGTTGGGAATTTCTCGGGTAATTTCCTCGGGGCCGAGCTTGGTCTGTCGAGCCTCAATCTCAAATTTTTCAATGTGGATGGAGGTGTAAACATCGTCGTAGACCAGGCGCTCACTGAGCAGAATGGCGTCTTCGTAGTTGTAGCCCTCCCAGGGCATGTAGGCCACCAACACGTTTTGCCCGAGAGCCAACTCACCACCCTCGGTAGCAGAGCCGTCGGCCAGCACCTGACCCGACTGCACCTTTTCCCCAGGAAAAACAATCGGACGCTGGTTTAAACAGGTGTCCTGGTTGGAGCGCTGATACTTTTGCAGCTCATACTCATGGACATTGCCCTCGGGATCGCGCACCTTAATTAGATCCGCATCGAGATAGACAATCTCCCCGTCGGTGCGGCTAATAATTACCATGCCCGAGTCGCGGGCAGCCTGAGCTTCCAGGCCGGTACCCACCAAGGGGCGCTCGGGCTGTAGCAGGGGCACCGCCTGACGCTGCATGTTTGACCCCATCAGGGCGCGGTTGGCGTCGTCGTGCTCTAGGAAAGGGATCAGCGAGGTGGCCACAGAAATAATCTGCACCGGCGATACGGCCACGTAGTCCACTTCGGTGGAGTCGGTGGTGGTGAAGTCTTGGCGATAGCGCACCGGAATGGTGTCGCCAATGATGTAGCCATTCTCATCGGTGGCGATGTCTCCGGGGGCAACCCGCAGATCGTCTTCTTCGTCGGCGGTCATGTAGATAGGTTCGACATCCTTGAAGACGCGACCATTTTCGGCCTTGAAGAAGGGAGTCTCGATGAAGCCAAACTCATTTACCCGGGCGTGGGTGGCTAGGGAGCCAATCAGACCTGCGTTGGGGCCTTCTGGTGTCTCAATGGGGCAGATACGCCCGTAGTGGGAGGGGTGAATGTCGCGCACGGCAAAGCCAGCCCGTTCTCGGGTCAGACCGCCAGGGCCAAGGGCGCTGATGCGGCGCTTGTGGGTCAGCTCGGCCAGGGGATTGGTTTGATCCATAAACTGGGAGAGCTGGCTGGAGCCAAAGAACTCTTTGATCGCCGCCACCAGGGGCTTGGGGTTGACCAGAGATGCGGGGGTAAGCGAGTCAGAGTCGGAGACGGTCATGCGCTCCCGAATGATTCGCTCTAGGCGGTTGAGACCCACTCGCACCTGGTTTTGCAGCAGCTCACCCACGGAGCGCACCCGGCGGTTGCCCAGGTGGTCAATGTCGTCAATGCTGCCAACGTCAAACTCAAGGTTGATCAGGTAGTCGATCGCCGACAAAATATCGGTAGGGGTCAGCACTCGAGTGGCATCGGGCACGTTGAGGCGCAGCTTGCGGTTGATCTTGTATCGGCCCACCCGACCCAGGTCGTAGCGCTTGGGGTCAGAGAAGCGGGAGTGCAGCAGCTGCTCGCCACCCGCCACCGTCGGCGGTTCACCGGGGCGCAGCTTGCGGTACAGCTCAAGCAGGGCCTCTTCTTCGCTGAACTGCCCCTCTTTCTCGATGGTCTTTTGGAAGTACTCGGGGTTGCGCAGGGAGTCGAAGATCTCGTTGTCGGTGAGACCCAAGGCCTTCAGCAGCACCTGGGCTGAAAGCTTGCGGGTTTTGTCGATGCGCACCCACACTAGATCATTTTTGTCGGTCTCAAACTTGAGCCAGGCTCCCCGGTTGGGGATCAGGTTGGCGTTGTAGGTGCGGCGACCGTTTTTGTCGGTCTCAGATTTGTAGTAGACCCCAGGGCTACGCACAATTTGGTTGACGATGACCCGCTCAGCCCCGTTGATGATAAAAGTGCCGCGATCAGTCATCAGGGGCAGATCCCCGATGAAGACCTCTTGCTCTTTGATTTCGCCAGTTTCTTTGTTAATTAGGCGGGTCGGCACATACATTTGCACAGCGTAGGTGGCATCCCGCCGCTTGGCCTCATCGACATCATACTTCGGGCTTTTGAGCTTGTATTGCCTGCCCAAAAAGTGCAGCTCAAGCTTGCCCGTGTAGTCAGTGATAGGAGAGAAGCTTTCCAGTTCTTCAATCAGCCCTTCTTCCAAGAACCAGCGAAAGCTAGACCGCTGAATCTCTACCAGATCAGGCAGAACAAAGTTAGGGGGAGCTTGATAAACGGTAGTTTCAGTCATTAGGTCTCCTAGTGCAGGTCGGCCGAGTGCAGATGGCCAAAATCAACAACGCGTCTGGAAAAAAGAAAAATTAAGGCAAGTCAAAGGTGCCTAAGGCTCGTGCCTGTCGCCTTTCCTGTTGCCTTTCAAAGAACTAAACCAATGCCCTAGCAGCCTGCCGGGGTTGGTACGCGCAGCAAATTAGAGTTGCTAGAGGGGGAGTCAGAGGGCAATGGAAATAACTCGGGTAGGTTGAACAAGGTGGCAGCATTACGGGTGGTTGCCTGAGCTAAAGACTCAAACTCGACCTGGCGAAGCTGGGCCAGATAGGCCGCCACATGATACACAAAGGCCGGCTGATTGCGCCGCTCTTTGCGCTTCGGCTCAGGGGAGAGAAAGGGACAGTCGGTTTCAACTAGCAGACGGTCACTGGGCACCAGCTGAGCCGAGGCTTTGACCTGATGGGCATTTTTAAAGGTAACAATGCCGCTAAAGCTAACGTAAAACCCTAAATCCAAAAACCACTGGGTTTCTTCAGGGGAGCCTGCCCAGCAGTGCATGACGCCGGTCACGGGGCCAACGGTGCGTTGAAACTCTTGAATCATCGCAGCGGTGGCCTGGGCCGCAGCTCGACAGTGCACAATGACCGGTAGCCCCTGACTGTGGGCAACGGTCAACTGATGCCAAAAGGCCTCGCGCTGCACCGCTTCATCGCTGGCCCTGAAAAAATCAAGGCCGGTTTCACCGATGGCTACTACCCGGCTGTCAGAAGCCGCTAGCTCAGCGATCTGAGCTGCTGTGACGTCTGCCCACTTATCCATATCTAGGGGATGGAGACCGACAGATAGGTACAGCTCGGGAATGCGATCAGCGATCGCCCGCATAGCCTGAAACTCCGCCGGATCTACGCAGGAATGAATCAAAGCCAAAACCCCGGCCTGTCTCCAGGCCTGGGCTAGCTCATCAAGATCCCCGGCAAACGTATCAAAATTTAGATGTACGTGGGTATCAACCAGAGGCATAGTCAAGTGCAGCAACAAAAAACGGCAGGCAGCCTAGCGCGTTGGCAACCCATAAAACAGGCTTAGGATGCAGCCTCAGCGGTCTCCTGAGCCTTGAGAGTCCGGGCTATGAGAGACTTTTTACGGGCACCGGTATTGGGATGGAAAACACCGCGCTTTACCGCTTTATCAATTTTGCTGTAGGCAGCAGACATTGTGGCCTCAACCTGCTTCTTAGTCTCATCACCAGGCGCGGCCTGATAGGCAGCAACGGCAGACAGGTAGTTTTTGGTCAAGGTCTTAACCGCTGATTTGTAAGACCGGTTTTCGAGCCGATTGCGTTCGGTAATTTCAATTCGTTTGAGTGCAGACTTGATGTTTGCCACAGTTCGCCCCAGCTTAAGCTTAACAAGATCAATTGACCAGATAAAGCATGTTAGCACCAAATGAACCATTTGATTAGATCTAGCTGCCAAATCAGTGTTTAGATCGATTAGGATGTTATGACACTGATGTGACGCCCTTTCCGGGGTGCTTAGCTGCCCTAGGTAGACTCACTAGACGAAGTCAACTGGCGCACTGCATCAGACTGGTATATACCAGGTTCAGCTTGGGATATTGGAGTTCTCCGCAGGCAGAACTCCACGTCTGGCGACTGGATTTGGTTTGATTTTTAGAATTCCTGGGCTGTAATGCTGCGCATCATTCATCAGCTAACTGAGGTCAAGACAGAGCTTCAGCGGATTTGTGCTCGTACCCATGACGACCAGGTCGTTCACAAAGAGGCTACGGTGCGGGAGATTCTCCACGCTGTTCGTCGCCAGGGTGACCAGGCTGTAATTCAGTACACGGCAGATTTTGACGGAGCTACCCTAAGCGCAGACAGGCTGAGGCTATCGGGTGCTGAGCTAGATGCGGCCTACCAGCAGGTCAGTAAGGGGCTGCTAGATGCGATTCGCCTAGCCTGTAAGAATGTGGAGGCGTTTCACCGCCAGCGACTGCCCCAGAGCTGGGTGCGGTTTGAGGATAACGGCGTTGTGCTGGGCAAGCGCTATACCCCGGTTGATCGGGCTGGTCTTTACGTGCCGGGGGGGCGGGCAGCTTACCCCAGCACTGTGATCATGAATGCGATTCCAGCCCGGGTAGCGGGGGTGCCTCAGGTGGTTATGGTGACGCCGCCCAGTCAGACTGGTACGGTCAACTCGGCTGTGCTGGTGGCGGCCCAGGAGGCGGGGGTAACGGAGATTTATCGCGTGGGCGGTGCCCAGGCCATTGGTGCGCTGGCCTACGGTACAGAGACCATTCCCTCGGTCGATGTGATTACTGGCCCTGGCAATATCTATGTCACCCTGGCGAAGAAGCTGGTGTTTGGCACGGTGGGCATTGACTCTCTGGCCGGCCCTTCAGAGGTGCTGGTGATTGCCGATCACACCGCCAACCCGGCTCACGTGGCGGCCGACCTGCTGGCCCAGGCCGAACATGACCCCATGGCTGCTGCCATTTTGATTACCACTAGCGCTCCCCTGGCGCAGCGGGTGGCGGCGGAGGTAGATCGGCAGCTGATCGCTCACCCGCGTCAAACTCTGACAGAAAAGGCGATCGCAAACTACGGCCTAGCCGTGGTGGTCGATAGTCTGGAGATGGCGGCAGATCTATCCAATAGTTTTGCCCCTGAGCACCTCCAGCTAGAGGTGGCCGAGCCTTGGGATTTGCTAGAGCACATTCGCCATGCCGGAGCAATTTTTCTGGGGCACTCGACCCCTGAAGCGGTGGGTGACTACCTGGCGGGGCCTAACCACACGCTGCCTACCTCTGGCGCGGCTCGCTACGCCTCGCCTCTGTCGACCGAAACCTTTATGAAGCACTCCAGCCTGATTCAGTATTCGACCGAGGCACTACAGGGGGTGGCGGGGGCGATCGCATTGCTCACCGATGCCGAAGGGCTACCCTCCCACGGCGACTCCGTGCAGCGGCGAGTGCAGCCAGAGTCAAGCCGTGAAGAGACTCCCGATATCTAGGCTGCGATCAGGGCGAGCTACCCTCGATTCAGCAGGACAGATGCGGATTGCCCCTACGGTTTGGCCTTTTGGGAATCGAGGATCTGGGATTCGGATTTGGGATGAAACGTCCCTGTGGCACAATTAACGGGTTAATGCTCCTGGGGTCTGGGTCAAGCTGCTATGACAAAATTTGTATTTGTAACCGGCGGGGTGGTGTCGAGCATTGGCAAGGGCATTGTGGCGGCTAGCCTGGGTCGTCTGCTAAAGTCGCGGGATTACTCAGTTTCTATTCTCAAGCTCGACCCCTACATTAACGTTGACCCCGGCACCATGAGCCCCTTCCAGCACGGAGAGGTGTTTGTCACCGAAGACGGGGCCGAAACCGACCTCGATCTGGGCCACTACGAGCGCTTTACCGACACCGCCATGTCGCGGCTCAATAGCGTCACCACTGGCTCGATCTATCAGGCGGTAATCAATAAAGAGCGCCGAGGCGATTACCAGGGGGGCACCGTGCAGGTGATTCCCCACATTACCAACGAGATTAAGGAGCGGGTGCATCGGGTGGCCCGCAACACCAACCCCGACGTGGTGATTACCGAGATCGGCGGCACCGTGGGCGACATTGAATCGCTGCCCTTTTTAGAGGCCATTCGTCAGTTTCGTAAGGATGTGGGCCGCCAGGATGTGCTCTACATGCACGTCACCCTGGTGCCTTGGATTGCCTCAGCGGGGGAACTGAAGACCAAGCCTACCCAGCACTCGGTGAAGGAACTGCGCTCCATCGGCATTCAGCCCGACATTCTGGTGTGTCGCTGTGAGTGCCCTCTGCCCCAGCCGATGAAGGAAAAAATTGCTGAGTTCTGCGATGTGCCCGCTGAGGCCGTGGTCACCTGCCAGGATGCCACCAGCATCTACGAGGTGCCCCTCAAGCTGGAGCAGGAGGGATTGGCCCACCAGGCGATGAAAATGCTCTCCCTCGACCAGCGTCAGCCCCGCCTGGGCCAGTGGGAGGCCCTGGTGGAAGGCCTCTACAGCTCTAGTCGCCCGGTGGATATTGCCATTGTGGGCAAGTATGTCAGTCTCAACGATGCCTATCTATCGGTGGTAGAAGCCCTGCGCCACGCGGCGATCGCCCATCGGGCTGCCCTCAACGTACGCTGGGTCAACTCCGAAGATATTGAGATCAATGGCCCAGACGCCCACCTGAGCGGCATCAACGGTATTTTAGTACCCGGCGGGTTTGGGGCGCGGGGCATTGGCGGCAAGCTCCAGGCGATTCAGTATGCTCGAGAGCGGGGCATTCCCTTTTTGGGGCTGTGCCTGGGCATGCAGTGCTCAGTGGTGGAATGGGCCACCAATGTGGTTCACCTGGAGGGGGCCGACAGCTCTGAGTTTGCCGCCGACACCCCCAACCCGGTGATTAGCCTGCTGCCCGAACAGCAGGACGTGGTCGATCTAGGCGGCACCATGCGCCTGGGCCTTTACCCCTGTCGCTTGGCCCCCGACACGCTGGCCAGACGACTCTACGACAAGGAGGTGATCTACGAGCGCCACCGCCACCGCTACGAGTTCAACAATGCCTACCGCAACTTGTTTATTGAGTCGGGCTACAGCGTCAGCGGCACATCTCCCGACGGTCGCCTGGTGGAAATCATTGAGCTGCCCGGCCATCCGTTCTTTATCGCCACCCAGTTTCACCCCGAGTTTCAGTCGCGACCCAGCGCCCCCCATCCGCTGTTTTTGGGGCTGGTGAATGCCGCCCTGGGCAACAGTGAGGTCACAGCACCGGTGCCCAGGGCGGTGGGTGCTGCCGCCGAAGCCTAGGTTTAGGAGATCGTTAACCCCAGCAAAACGCTGGGTCTGGATTGCCCAAGGCGGCGACCGGAGGGCAGCTGTAGAGGGGCTGATTTTGGGGCACCAGCCAGTAGGTGCTAACCTGATCGCCACTTTTTAGCTGCACCGGCCCCCGGGGTTGCAGGGTGAAATGGTCTTTTAGATGGTCATAGGACGACTCAGACACCTGAATTTTTGAGGCCACCCCGGTGGCTTCCATGAAGCTGGCAATGTTGACGGTGTCGCCCCACAGATCGTAGATAAACTTGCGAATGCCGATCACCCCCGCCACCACGCTGCCGGAGTTGATGCCGATGCGCAGCTGAAAGGGTTGACCGTCGGGTCGCCAAAATTCACCAATGGTGGCCTGCATGTCGAGGGCCATTTGAGCGATCGCCCGGGCGTGGTCGGGTCTCGCCACTGGCACCCCTGCCGCCACCATATAAGCATCGCCAATGGTCTTAATTTTCTCTAGGCCATAGAGGGCGGCCAGCTCATCAAACCGCGAAAATATTTGGTTGAGCAGTTGTACCAGCTCAGAGGGGGTAAGCTGAGCGGCCACGGGGCTAAAGCCCACAATGTCGGCAAACAGAATGGTGACTGAGTCAAACTGGTCGGCGATCGCCTGTTCTCGGTCCTTCAGGCGCTGGGCAATCTGAAACGGCAGCACATTGGTCAAAAGCTCTTCAGAGCGCTGGCGCTGGCGACGCAGCTCAACCTCAATTTTTTGCCGCTCTTGAATTTCAGCCTGAAGTCGCTGGTTTTGGGCCTCTAGCTGCTGCTGCTGCCGCCTCAGGGAAAGCTGATGCTTCACCCGCAGCAGCACCTCGTAGGCCATGAAGGGTTTAACAATGTAGTCGGCTGCCCCCAGCCTAAAAGCCTGCTCTTTTTCGGCTTCGGCATCGCGGGCAGTGAGAAAAATAATGGGAATGTTTTGGGTGGCCTGATCGCCTTTGAGCTGCCGACACACCTCAAAGCCATCCATGGCAGGCATTGTAATGTCGAGCAAAATCAAATCGGGCGGAGCCAGGGCAATGGCCCTGAGCGCCAGGGCACCGCCAAGGGCCTTGCGGCAGCGATAGCCTGCGGCCTCGAGAATAGTAGATAACACCCGCAGATTATCGGGAATGTCGTCTATCAGCAGAATGTCTACATCTCCATGGCTCGGCACATGGCTCGGCAGTGCGGCGGTTATCATAGGGCGCTACGGGAACGGTTGCTACAGGGAAACAGGGGCAGGGGGAACAGCGGTGAGTTCAATAATGACATCGAGGCGAAAGTCGTTGACCAGGCAGTCTAGACGCCGGGCCAGAGGGTGCTGCTCAACCGGAAGTTGGGCAATGAGCTGGCGCACCTGGCGGTCATCGGCAGCCTGGGCCGCTTGGTGAACTTGGGCTAGCCAGTCAGGCGCGAGGTGACTGAAGTCGGCCTGGGTGAGAGGTAAACGGTTTTGGTCACGGCAGAAGGCAGCGGTCTGGGTATTTTCTGCATCAGCCCCACCGGCCTCGGCGTACTGGTAGGTGAGATTCAGACTGCGGCCCACGTGATCAAGCAACATCGCTCGATCTAAAGGCTTGGGCAACACCGCATTGCACCCCGCCGCAATGCAGTCTGAGCGCTGCTCTTCAAACACGCTGGCGGTGACGGCAACAATTACGGTGGCATCGCCGCCGGGCAGTTGGCGCACCTGACGGGCAACACCATAGCCGTCGAGCACGGGCATGCGCATGTCGAGACAAATAAGATGAGGTTGCCAGGCGGTCCAGATCTCCACCGCCTCCTGCCCCTGGCTGGCTTCGCGCACCTCAAAACCAACCTCTTCTAGCCAGCGACGCATGAGTAGGCGGCTCTCGGCCCCATCGTCAGCGATTAAAATGCGGTGGCGGGGCTGGTTGGGGGCCAGCCGCAAAATTATTTGCTTGACCTCAACGGGGTCTAGGGCAACAGCTGTAGACTGGCCCACCGGCAGCCTGACGGTAAAGATTGACCCTTCCCCAGAGGTACTGTTGACGGTGATGCTACCGCCCATTAGCTGAGCAAAGTTGTGGCTCAGGGATAGCCCTAGCCCGGTGCCCTCCGCCGACCGTCGCCCCGACTGGGTCTGCTCAAAGGGCTGAAACAGGTGCCGCAGCTCCTCTGATTCAATCCCGACGCCGGTATCTTGCACTGTTATTTCAAGCCATTGGGTTTTGGTGCTGTTGCTGTCTGGGGCAGCGGCTGTGTTCTGGAGGTGAGAGCGGACCGTGACGCCGCCCTGGGGAGTGAACTTAATAGCGTTGCCAATCAGGTTGATCAAAATTTGCCGCAGCTTACCCTCGTCGGCCCGCAGTCGGTAGGGCAGCGGCGGCGACGGCATCACGTCTAGTCGAATGCCCCTAGAGTCAGCTTTGAGCTGGAGCATATCATCGACGGCCTGGAGCGTTTGATGCAGGTCAAAGTCTGTTTCATCAAGGGTGATTTTGTTGGCCTCAATTTTGGCCAGCGACAGCACATTGTTAATCAGCCCCAGCAGGTGGTTGCCGCTGCGATTGACGATGTTAATCAAGTCGCGATGGTCGTCGTTGAGGGTGGCATCGTCGTGCAAGATTTGGCTAAACCCCAAAATGGCGTTGAGGGGGGTGCGCAGCTCGTGGCTCATGCTGGCTAAAAAGTCACCCTTGGCCTGGCTGGCGGCATCGGCAGCCTGCTTGGCCACCGCCAGATCTTGAGCCTGCTGCTGGGTCTGGTGCAGCAGATTGGCCTGCTGCACGGCGGTGCCCAGGTGCGCTCCGACCTGGAGCACCATTTTCACCTCGTGGCGGGTCCAGGTGCGGGGCTGGTGGTGGGCGTAGATGCCCAGCAGCCCCCACAGCTGGCTGCCGGCAAAGATGGGCACGATCACGTAGGCGCGCACCTGCCACTGCTCTAAAAACCCCAGGTAGCAGGCATCAAACCCTTCGCTGTAGATATCGTTAACCCGATGGTAGGTGCGGTCTTGGCGGTAGGTCTCGGCCTGAGTTTCTTTGAGATAGGTATCTTCGAGTAGCGAATAGCTCTCGTCAAAGGCGCTGTTTTGCATCTGGCGGACACCGCAGTCGGCTCGGTCAATCAGCGGCTCGCTGGTGTCGCTCGCCGCTAGGGTAGATGGGGCGGTGGGGTCGGTGAGCGATTCAGCTACTACTACACCGCTCCAGTCGGGGTTGAAGCGGTAGATCCAGACGCGATCGCAGCCTGCTGCCGTCTGCAACTCCTCAGTGGTCGCAGCAAAAATGGTCTTCAGGTCTAAGGTCTGCCGCATACGCTGCACAACACGCATCACCGTTTGCTCGCGGTTGGCGACAACTCGCACGGAGTCTTCGGCCTGTTTTTGACTCGTGATATCGCTACAGGTGCACACCACCCGCTCAACGTCCCCAGCTTCGCTGAGCTGGGGGTCAACGTTCATCAGCAGCCAGCGCACCGAGTCAGATTGGGCTGTGCTAACCCCGATGACCACATCGTCAACCGGGGCTTTTTGAGCAATGGCCTGCTGTACCGGCAGGTAGGCGGGTATAAATGACGTGCCATTCTCCTGACATATAGAGGCCGTTTGGCCAAATACCAGGGGCGCACCCTCTAGCTCAGGGAGATGTAGAAACTCGCGTGCCGCCTGATTGCTGATTAAAATCTCGGCCTTGGCATTGAGCATGATCACGCCTACCCCCATTTCGCGAATTAGGGTGCGAAACTGCTGCTCACTTTTGGCGCGGGCCTCTTCTTGCAGACGCTGCTCAGTCAGGCGCTGGTTGAGCCTCAGCATGACTAGGGTAATCATTAAAATCAGCCCGGCTCCCAGGGCCACGGCTAGCCCTAGCCAGGTGGCGTCGAGGGCGGGCATGGTGTCAGTCTTAGACGCTACCGCTGGCTCAAACATCGTTCCAGACATTGCTGTGTAGTGCAGCCCCCCAATGGCCAAACCCAGGGCCAAAACCGACAGGCTAGCGGGCCAGATTTTGCCTTGAGAGGGGTGGCGGCGAGACCACAGGGTCAAGCCTAGGGCCAGGGTAGAGGCGCTGACGGCGATCGCCACCGAGAGCGCCACTGGCCACCATCGGTAGCTGATGTGGGCCGGCATTTGCATGGCCGCCATGCCGGTGTAGTGCATCCAGGCGATCGCCAGCCCCATCACAACTCCGCCAGCGCTGAGGCTCAGCCAGTTCAACCCCGGACGGCTCACTAACCCCAGGGCCACCCCCGCCGCCAGCACCGCATAGACCAGAGAAAACCCCGTAGTGAGAAGATTGTAGGTAATTGGCACGGGCATTTCTAGGGCCAGCATAGCGACAAAGTGGGTGGCCCAGATGCCAGTACCCATGGCCACCGCCCCGCCCAGCAGCCAGGGCCACTGCCGCCACCCGGTAGTCGCCAAGATGCGGTGGCCAAGGCTCAGGGTGGTGTAAGACGACAGCATCGCAATGCCAACAGAAAGGCAGACCAAACCTACGCTGTAATGCCCAACTAACGGGTAGACCATTGAAATAGTTTCGACTGAAGAGTGAATGAATGACTGCTAGATGCTCATCTATCATTCCCGGCAAGCCATCTCCCTTACCAAGGTAAAGTATCAAAGAACACAATCTTCTCGTAAATACTTCTTTTTGATGAATTAGCCCTCAAATATTGGTCATTTGAATTTGTCAATCCCCAGTTTGCGAGAATTTAATATATTCTTAAACCGAAAAATAAAGCTACTCAAAAAGCAGCTAATCATCAATTTGAGCCTGGGCATTTATCAAGTTAAGCACCCAGTTTTGCTATATTTTTGATCTATATTGAAGGCATCACTAGCTAAGATGAGTGCCCCCTCACGAACAAGTCCAGCTCAGATCTGTAGCTTTCTAACAGTCAGGACTCGGCTTCTGGGCCTGGCTGAAATTTATCTAAAGCAGACTACCCCTAGTTTAGAATATTATAATCGGCAAATGTGACAGGTCTGTGGACGCAGAGAGATTGGCTAAGGCAAGCCTCGCATCAGGTTCAAAAGACTCTCCGCCCAGGCCAGACTGGTCGGGGACGGCTTTGCCCACAACCAGTCTGGCCTGGGAGCAGTTAACGCTAGGCAGGCGCTTAGGTAGACGATGCGGCTTGGGCTATCTACATGCGCTCTAGCACCCGAATGCCCAGTAGCGATAGGCCCAGTTTGAGGGTTTTAGCGGTGAGGTCACACAGCAGCAGGCGAGAGGTGCGCTGGGGTTCTGCGGCCTGGAGCACTGAGCAGCGATCGTAGAACTGGTTAAACTTTTGGCTCAGCTCAAACAGGTATTGGCACAGTCGGTTGGGGTAGAGATCCTGCGCTACTTCTCCCAGCACCTCGTCGAGCTGGAGCAGGTGGCGGGCCAGGGCAAACTCGCTGTCGTCTTCGAGATGAATGCGGGCCTCGGCGGGGAGGTTGTTTAGATCAACGTCGCCCTTGCGGCCAATGCCCTGCACCCGCACGTAGGCGTAGAGCATGTAGGGGGCGGTGTTACCCTGGAGAGCCAGCATTTTGTCGAAGCTGAAGATGTAGTTGCTGGTGCGGTTTTGGCTCAGGTCGGCGTATTTGACCGAGCCAATGCCCACCGCTTCGGCCACGTCTTGAATAAACGCTTCGGTTTCCTGTCGGGCTTCGGTTTGAATACGGGCTTCGAGGTCGGCGCGGGCGCGGCTGACCGCCTCATCCAGCAGATCCTTCAGCTTCACCGTGTCGCCGGAGCGGGTTTTGAACTTTTTGCCGTCTTCGCCCTGCACCACGCCAAAGGGCACGTGGGCAAGCTCGACGCCCTCAGGAATCCACCCCGCCTTGGCGGCGACTTGAAACACCTGGGCGAAGTGGTTGCCCTGCCCGGCATCGACTATGTAGAGCACTCGCTCGGCCCCGTCTTGCCCGGTGCGGTAGCGAATGGCGGCCAGATCGGTAGTGGCGTAGTTGTAGCCACCGTCGGTTTTTTGGATGATCAGCGGCATTGGGTCGCCGTCTTTGTTGGTGAAGCCCTCGGCAAAGACCACCTTGGCTCCCTGATTTTCCACCAGCAGCCCCAGGGACTCTAGATCCTTCACTACGTCAGCCAGCAGAGGATTGTAGAACGACTCGCCCCGCTCTTGGATGGTGATGTCGAGGCGATCGTAGAGCTTTTGGAATTCTTGGCGGGACTGCTCACAGAGGGCTTTCCAGGCTTGGGTGGCGATCGCATCCCCCGATTGCAGCCCCACTACGGCCTCGCGGGAGCGAGTTTTGAAGTCGTCATCTTCGTCGAAGCGTTTCTTAGCCTGCTTGTAGAAGGCCACCAGATCGCCAATGTCTACCTTAGAACCTGCCTCTAGCGCCTCAGGGCAGGCTTCTTTGAGGTGGGTAATTAACATGCCGAACTGGGTGCCCCAGTCGCCCACGTGGTTGAGCCGCAGCACGTCGTGGCCCATAAACTCCTGCACGCGGGCGATGGAGTCGCCGATAATCGTGGAGCGCAGGTGCCCGACGTGCATTTCTTTAGCAATGTTGGGGCTAGAGAAATCGACAATCACCCGCTGGGGGCGATCATCGGGGGCAACCCCCAGGCGCGGGTCGGCCTGCATGGCCCGCAGCTGATTTTCTAGATACTCGGTTTTGAAGCGCAGGTTAATAAAGCCGGGGCCAGCGATCGCTGGCGGTTCGCAGAGGTCGCTGACGTCAAGCTTTTCGACGATTTGGGAGGCGATATCGCGGGGCTTTTGCTGCAGCGGCTTGGCCAGGGACATGGCCAGATTCGCCTGGTAGTCGCCAAACTTGGGGTTGCTGGTGGGCACCAGCATGGGGTCGGTGCCCGCCAGGTCTGGGCCAAAGGCGGCGACCAAAGCCTGGTCAAACCGAGCGGTGAGTTGTGCCAGTGTAGACTTCATCGGTGTGCTTTCCCTCAACCCCTATCTAAGAAACCTGCTTGCTGCTGCCGTAGGGTGAGCGCTGCCCACCAATCCATCCAATTCATCCACGCCACTACGGAAATGAACCTATGCCTCGTCCTCATCCGCTACTGACTGCCGCAGACATTGCCGCCCTGCCCGAATCCGCCTTCACCCATCCCCTCAATCCTAAGGCAATCCGCCACAGCAAGACGCTGGGGGATGCGATCGGTTTTGAGTACCTTGGCGTTCACCTGGTGCGGGTAGAGCCGGGCCATGACTCGACCCAATACCACGTCCACCAGGCCGAGGAAGAGTTTATCTACATTCTCTCGGGGCGGGGAGTAGCGGAAATTGGTGATGACACCGTCGAAGTTGGCCCCGGCGACTTTATGGGCTTTGTCACGGGGGGGCTGGCCCACAGCCTGAGCAACCCCTTTGAGGAAGATTTAGTCTACCTGGTTGGCGGCATGCGGCTAGAGTTTGATATCTGCGATTATCCCAAAGTCAACACCCGCCTGTATCGCCGGGGCGACCAGCGAGAGTATGTGGAGCTGGGAGAATGAGCGATCGCCCCCCATACCATCGATTTCTCGGCGTTGACCTGGGCTGGCAGAGTGGCCCCACCGGGCTGTGCTGCCTTCATCTGGAAGGAGACATTCTCCGCATGGAGGCGCTTGATCGCCTCCAAACCGCAGAAGAAATCCTGGCGTGGATTTCCCACTGGGCTGAGGGTTCCAGCAATGCTGTAGTCGCCGTCGATGCCCCTACCCTGATCCTCAACGAGACAGGCATGGTTAAGGGCAATGAAGTGGCAAGCTTGGCAGGCTCTGGCAAATGACGAATTCTACTGGCAAAACGCCCCAGAAAAGGGCCTGTTAAAGGCTGAATGGCTGGGCGACTATTGCCTGCGGCTATGGTTTGAAGCATTACTGGATGTCGAGATCTACGAGCTCGACTTTTATGTGCTGTTAATTGAAGAAGACCCTGGCCCAGCGCTGTTGCCTCTGCGGGATCAAGAGCGATTCCAGTTTGTGAAAGGAGACTACGCCCTGGTTTGGCCTAATCCCGAGACTGGGGCTGACGACGGGGCAGCGATCAACCTGGCACCCGAGTGTGTGCGATTCTTTTGCGAGCGTTACGGTAAGTTGGTAAAACCTGCTCAGTCCGTAGCAGTTGCTTAGAGCGTCTGAGCTATGCCAGGTCAAGCTCGAGATCGGTCGTTTTTCCTCAGCAAAACTTCACTTCTGGACTTGGATTTGGTTTATCTATCACTTTCGTTTTTAAGGGCCTATCTGCTTAAACCATGCCTAAGCCTTTAGATATCAACGGTTTTCTGCAAGGCTCTGGCCCCATTCTCGACGTGCGCAGTCCGGGGGAATACGAGCACGGTCACATCCCCGGCGCGGTGAGCTTTCCCCTATTTACCGACGACGAGCGCGCCCAGGTGGGCACCTGCTACAAGCAGGTGGGCCGCGAGGCGGCGGTGGAGCTGGGCTTCGACATCGCTGGCCCCAAGTGTGGCGAGTTTATTCGCGCGGCTAAGGCATTGTCCCCAGACCGCCGCCTGCGGGTACACTGCTGGCGCGGCGGCATGCGCAGCGGCGGCATGGGGTGGATTTTAGAGCTGGCGGGGTTTACCGTCCACACCCTGGAGGGGGGCTACAAAGCCTATCGCTGCTGGGTGCGGGAGACTCTGGCCACCCCCAAGCCGATTGTGATTCTGGGCGGCATGACGGGCAGTGGTAAGACGCAGATTCTCCACGCCCTGGCGGATCTAGGGGAGCCGGTATTGGATTTGGAGGGGCTGGCTAACCATCGGGGCAGCAGCTACGGGGCGCTGCTGCTGCCGCCCCAGCCCTCGACGGAGCACTACGAAAATCTGCTGGCGGGGCAGTGGGCGAGGCTTCCTGGCGATAGTCAAGGACTGGCCCCAAAGGAGCAACGCCCCATCTGGCTAGAGGCCGAGAGCCGCCGGGTGGGCACCTGCCGCATTCCCGGCGAGCTGTTTGCCCAGATGGAGACGGCCCCGACGGTGGAGGTGGTGCGATCGCTCGATGAGCGGCTAGATCTGCTGGTGGACATCTATGGCGAAGCCGACACCGTAGGGCTGGTGGACGCAACCGAGCGGATTCGCAAGCGGCTGGGGGGCGATCGCACCCAAACCGCCGTCACCCATATCCAGTCCGGCGACCTGCGAACCGCCTGCGCCATCATTCTCGACTACTATGATCGCGCCTACCGCTACGACTTAGAGCGGCGCGGCAAAGTCATTCCCCAGGTGGATATTGCTGGCCTGTCACCCCAGGTCAGCGCCCAGCTACTGATTGACAAACTTTCCCACCTTCATTCAGATCCTGTAGACGCTGTTGCGGCAGGGTAATACCAAATCCGAATCGCATACCCCGGATTCCCAAAAGGCCAAACCGTAGGGGCGCATTGCATGCGCCCTGCTGAACCGGGGGTATCCAAGCAGGATTTGGTATAAGACCCACAAAGAAGCCGCCGGCACTAGATGCCGGCGGCTTTAGTTATCGCTAATCTATAGCAAATTTGCCTAGGAGTTGGGCTGAGCGGTGACGTTGGTAGCGCCATCAACGCCCATGGCGACTTTCTTCGCCTGCTCTAAAACATCAGCGGCATCGGGGTTGTACTTCAGCACCACGGTGGAGCCAGTTTGGGCCACCCACAGGCCCACACTGTCAGAAATGCCGGCTTGGTCAAAGGCTAGAGCGACCCGCTTAGCCAGACCGCTTTCATCGAATTGACCATCCAAGCCCACCTTGGCAGCATCGATAGAGGCAGTGGTGGCCGCCTGCTTCACGTTGATTTTTGGGGTAGCCTTAGCTTTTTCTTCTTCTTTTTTGCCGAACAGTTTGCCTAAAAAACCCATCACCTATCTCCTAATGAATCTAATGAATTAGAAATGAATCAAACTGGTTTTGCCCAGTTTTGCCCAGTTTTGCCCTGTGCGGCCTGGCTCTGGCAAGGGTTGGTCACCCTTGGCCAGGGGCTGCTGCACCAGGTTGAAACCTACCAGCAAATGCTAAAGGATTGATAAAGGGTTGCCAAGCGCCATTAGATACATATAAGGGCCACTCATAAGTCAGTCATCAGCCAGTCGCTAAGAACAGGGCGGTGGTCTAAGGGGCAAGGGCTTTGGGCTAAGATAGAAAGCTGGCAACTCGTTTGTCAGGGTTTCCATCAGCCATCACTTCACCGTCATTGCCCATAGGTCAGCCATGAGTAAGGGTACGTTGTTCGACAAAGTTTGGGATTTACACACCGTAGGCACCCTGCCCTCGGGGCAGACCCAGCTCTTCATTGGCCTGCATCTGGTGCACGAAGTCACCAGCCCCCAGGCCTTTGCCATGGTGCGCGAGCGCCAGCTGACGGTGATGTATCCCGAGCGCACCGTGGCCACCGTCGACCACATCGTGCCCACCGAGAACCAGGCTCGCCCCTTTGCCGACCCCCTGGCTGAGGCGATGATGCAGGCCCTGGAGCAAAACTGCCAGGACTACGGCATTCGCTTTTACAACATTGGCTCGGGCAGCCAGGGCATTGTCCACGTGATTGCGCCGGAGCAGGGGCTGACCCAGCCGGGCATGACGATCGCCTGCGGCGACAGCCATACCTCTACCCACGGGGCCTTTGGGGCGATCGCCTTTGGCATTGGCACCAGCCAGGTGCGCGACGTGCTGGCCTCTCAAACCCTGGCCCTGGGCAAGCTTAAGGTGCGCCGCATTGAGGTCAACGGCGAGCTGCCCCTCGGTGTCTACGCCAAAGATGTCGTGCTGCACATCATTCGCAAGCTGGGGGTAAAGGGCGGCGTGGGCTACGCCTACGAGTTTGCGGGGACGGCGATCGAGGCCATGTCCATGGAAGAGCGCATGACCCTCTGCAATATGGCGATCGAGGGCGGTGCCCGCTGCGGCTACGTCAACCCCGACCAAATCACCTACGACTACCTGAACGGGCGCGACTTTGCCCCCAAGGGCGAAGCTTGGGACCAGGCCGTGGCCTGGTGGAACAAACTGCGCAGCGACCTCAATGCTGAGTACGACGATGTCGTATTGTTCAGCACCGCCGACATTGCCCCCACCGTGACCTGGGGCATCACCCCCGGCCAGGGCATCGGCATCAACGAAACCCTGCCCCTACCCGACACCCTGCCCGACGAAGACCAGGTGCTGGCCCAAGACGCCTTTGTCTATATGGATCTCACTCCTGGTCAGAGCCTCAAGGGCACGGCGGTGGACGTGTGCTTTATCGGCAGCTGCACCAACGGGCGCATCAGCGACCTGCGCGAGGCCGCCAAGATCGCCCAGGGCCACACTGTAGCCCCAGGGGTGAAAGCCTTCGTGGTGCCCGGTTCTGAGCGAGTCAAGCAGCAGGCTGAGGCCGAGGGGCTTGACCAGGTGTTTACTGCCGCCGGGTTTGAGTGGCGCGAGGCGGGCTGCTCGATGTGCCTGGCCATGAACCCCGACAAGCTCCAGGGGCGGCAGATCAGCGCGTCGTCCTCAAATCGCAACTTTAAAGGACGCCAGGGGTCGGCTTCGGGCCGCACCCTGCTGATGAGCCCGGCCATGGTAGCGGCAGCGGCGATCGCCGGTCAAGTCACCGACGTGCGCGACTACCTGACAACCGCCTAGGCAATACTTCGGCATCCCCCTGGGAGGTATCGCAGACAGCTAAATAGAACGCACTTGGTGCGGCAGATCACAAACGTTAATAAATTGTTTGCCTGAACTTAACCTAGTCTGGGGAAGTTCTTAATTTAAGCCGTTGAATATGGGACGTGGGTAAGCAGCTAGTGAGATCCTACGGATCCATATTCTTAGGACTGCCCAGGGGATTGAGTTTAGGCCGTGCCCTTCAGCCGAGCGCTGGTGCTCACGCCTGCCACCCGTGGCTAGCGCCTACCCGGGCGAATTCTAGGTACCCCCGTGTCTGCAACCGCAACGTCCGCTGCCCGCGATCCAAGCCTGGCTGCCCACAGCCACCAGACCTTTATTCAGCTTCTAGAGCAGTTGTATCGCGAGCGCGCTCTGGTGCCCTACGCGGCGGGGCGACCGATTCCCCTACGGAGTGAGGAAGTACTGATAGTTTGCCGAGGGGTTGTGCAGCTGTTCACCATTCAGCAGGACGGCAGCGAAACCCTGCTGGGGCTGGCAGGCCCATCGATGCCCCTGGGCCTGCCGCTTACTACTGTTGACCCTTACTGGGCCACCGCCCTCACCGATGTGGACATGCTGACCCTGCCGATGGCCGAGATTGAGGGGTCGTCGGTGCTGATGGCGGGCATGTTTCGCAATGTCACCCTACGCATGCAGCAGGCCGAGGCCTGGTTGGCCCTCTCAGGCAAGCGCCTGGTGGCCGATCGCCTGAAGCAGTTTTTGCTCATGCTGGCCAAAGACTTTGGCCATGTGGAACCCAGCGGCATTCGTATTCCCCTGCGGCTGACCCACCACCAGCTGGCCGCCGCCATTGGCACCACCCGCGTCACCGTCACCCGCCTGCTAAAAGATTTCAAAGCCGAGGGCTGGCTGACCATTGACCAGCGCCACCTGGTGCTACAGCTCGACCCCAAGTTTCCGGCCAATCAACTGCTGAACCCAATGGCTCAGCGCTAGGTGCAGTTTCTACTCTCTGCCGCCAGGGCGATCGCCGCTGGGTAAATTCGGTGTTCTTGCCGTTGAATGCGGGCCTGAAGAGATGCCGGGGTATCGGTGGCGACCACCGGCACCACCGCCTGCATCACCACTGGCCCGCTGTCTACCGCTAGCTCCACGTGGTGCACCGTGCAGCCCGCCACCGTTACCCCCGCCGCCAACGCCTGGTCTACCGCTTTGAGGCCCGGAAAGCTGGGCAGCAGGCTGGGGTGAATATTCAGCACCTGACCCGGAAATGCGTCGATCAGCCCGGCGGTGACGCAGCGCATCCACCCCGCCATCACCACCCAATCAACGCCGTGGGCGTTTAAGGTTGCGACAATCGCCTGATCGAGGGCGACCCGGCTGGCGTACTCTCGGTGGTTGAGCAGCACCGCTGGCAATCCCAGCCGCGCCGCTCGGGCCGCCACCTGAGCGCCAGGGTTGTTGTAGATCACCACTCGAATCTGGGCGTGCAGGTCGCCCTGGTGAATAGACTGGGCGATCGCCTTCAGGTTGCTGCCGTTGCCCGAGGCCATCACCCCCAAACCCAAGGGCTGATCAAACCGGGGCCAGACCGCCGGCAGCGGCGGTGAAATTAGATTGGGGGCAGTCTCCACCATGGCTTTAGAAAACAGGGGCGTCAGAAAATAAGGCAATGAGGACTATCATATGACAACATAAAAAACCTCTGGCCCAGGGGTGAAGGAGTGCGCCTAGTGAAGCAGAGCTTGCGGTTGGGACTGGTATTTTTCTGCGGACTGGCGATCGCCCTATCCCTGGCCCTAGGTTCAGGGGGCCGGGTAATTGCCGTGGACTTGTCTAGCCCCGCTCAGGCATCTTCTCCGGCGATCTATGCCCAGGTGGATGACGATCCTACTAGCGATAGCGACCCCGAAGCCGGGGCGGCAGAGTCAACTACCCCCCCCGAACTCGTCAGCCTCAAGCCCTTTGAGGAGGTAATCAAGGGGCTTGAGGTTTCAAAAGGCCTATTTACGATCTACCACGACCTCCAGCGCAACCGAGCGCTGATTGGGCTAAAGCCCAGCCAGCTCAACCAAAATCTGCTGTTTATGGCCAGCCTAGAGTCAGGGCTGGGGGAACTGGGGCTGTTTCGCGGCTGGCCCGTCAACGATCTGATGATTCAGTTTCGCCAAATTCCCGACAACCGCATTCAGGTGGCGGTGCCCAACGTCTACTTCCGCAACCCCCAGCCCCAGGCCCAACAGCTGCTGCGATCGTCCTTCGGCGACTCGGTGCTAACCACCCTGCCGATCCAGGCAATCCACGGCGAAACCGGCGAGCTGCTGCTCGATCTAAAGGACTTTTTGATCGCCCGCGACCCGGCCAACCTCTCGGGTCAGTTTCCCTGGGTGCTGGGCAGCTACACCGTCAACAGCGAGGCGTCTTACCTGGGGCCAGTGCAGGCCTTCCCTGAGAATGTCGAGCTAGAGACGGTGCTGGGGTTCTCTGGCGGTGGCGGGGCGGCGTCGCCCCTTTCCTTGGGGTTGAGCAGCATTCCCGACGGTCGGGGGTTTAGCCTGCGGGTGCGCTACAGTCTGTCGGCCATGCCCAACCACCCCACATTTTTGCCCCGGCTGGCCGACGAGCGGGTGGGCTACTTTCTCACCGCCTACCGCACCCCTGGTCGGCCTGGCACCTCAGACCCCTTCGTGCGCTACATTCACCGCTGGCAGCTCGAAAAACAAGACCCCACCGCCGCGCTCTCGCCGCCTAGAGCACCCCTAGTGTTTTGGCTTGAAAACACCATTCCCCAGGAGTATCGCGCCGCTGTTCGCGACGGCGTTGACTGGTGGAATGCCGCCTTTGAGCAGGCCGGGTTTACCCAGGCGATCGAGGTGCGCCAAATGCCCGCCAATGCCGACTGGGACCCTGCCGATGTGCGCTATAACGTGATTCGCTGGTCAGATTCGCTCTACCCCTGGGCCAGCGGCCTGGGGCCATCGCGGGTGAACCCGCTGACGGGGGAGATCCTCGATGCCGATGTCATACTTGACGCCAGCATTGTCAGCGATCTCGGCCTGGAATACGACACGCTGGTCGCCGAGGGCATGGCGGCGGGGGTGGCCGGGGCCGAGCAGCTAGCCCCCTGCGGGCACCCCCTGGGCGATCGCCTGCTGGCCCGCCTTGGCGCTAGGGCTGCGCCCCCGAGGTCAGCCTCTGCCCTACAGCGGCTCGATGCCGTCGACTACTGTGCGGCTATGCGAGGCACCCAGGCCAATGCCTTTGGCACCCTGGCCATCACCACCCTGGCTCCGCCCTTCTCGACCCGCGAGGCCAAAGCGGCCTACCTTCAGCAATATCTGCGAGTGCTAACCGCCCACGAGGTCGGCCACGTGCTGGGGCTGCGACACAACTTTTTGGGCAGCAC
>QBMN01000024.1:30642-36160 GCA_003241845.1 Shackletoniella antarctica
GGGCAGCACCCTGCGATCGCCCGCCGAGCTCAATGCCCCCGCCATGACTCAGGCCCAGGGCATGGCCAGCTCGGTGATGGACTACCTACCGCCTAACCTAGCCCCCCCCGATCAGCCCCAGGGCGACTATTTCCCCACCCAGATTGGCCCCTACGACCGCTGGGCGATTGAGTATGGCTATCGCCCCGTCACCAGCCGCGCCACCGCCCAGCGAGAGGTGCAGGCGATCGCCAACCGCTCAGGCCCGCCAGAGCTGGCCTACGCCCCCGATGAAGATATCTACGCCATGCTCGACCCCAAGGCCAGCGCCTGGGACATGAGCGCCGACCCCCTGGGCTACGCCGAGGGCCAGATGGCGATCGCCAAAGCCATCTGGGATCGCCTCGACTGGTTCTCGGTCAACCCCGGCGAGGGCTACAGTCAGCTGCGCCAGCGGGTAAACCTAGTCTTTTTCCACTACGACACCCAGGCCGACATCATTGCCAACTACGTAGGCGGACAGTACTTTACCCGCACCGACCCCTGGAACTCTCGCGGTCAGCCAGCCTTTGAGCCAGTCTCTGCGTCAGATCAGCGGCGCGCCCTGGCGGTGCTCAACCAGCAGGTATTTGCCCCCGACGCCCTGGCCCTGTCGCCCGAGCTAGTCAACCGCCTGGCCCCCAACCGCTGGTTGCACTGGGGCCAAAACCCCTTTACCGATCGCATCGACTACCCGATCTACGACCGCATTCTCTTTACCCAGGCCTTTGCCCTGACCAATCTGCTAGACGGCTATCGACTGCTGCGGCTGCGCGACAGCGAGTTCAATCAGCGGGGGACGGCAGACCGCTTTACCCTGGCCGAGCTGTTCGACACCGTAGGCCAGTCGATCTGGGCTGAGGTGCTGACCCCACCGGCCGAGGCCACCCCGATATCTGGCCTGCGCCAAGGGCTGCAGCGCCACCACCTCAACACCCTCACTAGCCTGGTGCTGCGCAACCACGGGTCTGGAGACGGGGTGACTGACCTGCTGGGCTTTGTGGCCCAGGAGTTTACCTTTGGTGCCCCCGAAGAGGCTCGGGTGCTGGCCCGCTACCAGCTGCGACAGATCCAGGGGGCAATCGCCCGCCGCCTCAGCCGCCAGGGACGACGACTAGACACCGCGACCCTGGCCTACCTCGACGATGTGGGCGATCGCCTTGCCAAGGTGCTCGATGCCCCCCTCCGGGGCCAGTAATCTCCCAGAATATCAAATCTAAAATCCATAAAGATTCGATGTTTTTCGCAAAACGGTGGCGAAATACCCCCTCCCCCAAGGTGGTATTGTGGATCGGGTCGATAGGGAATCGTCTACTATTGCCCCTGGTGACTTCTCAGGTCGCCCTGCCAACATCGGTGTTTGACCGCCTGCAATCCATACATCCTGTACCCCATAGCCCAGGTTTCGTGAGTCAAGCGGTTTCTACCAAACGTCTGCCCAGTCCATCTAGAAAGTCTCATCTACTGCTTCAGGCCTGTGCCATCTGGGCACACTGAATTCACAAGTTTTTTGGTCGTTCCACGGGTTATCCATGCTGAGTGCGTTAGCTGCTATCACCCTGTCTCCGCTGTTTGCTCAACTGCCCCAGGGTGAAGCTATTCCCACCACCGAAGCCAAGACGGTGGTCATTCCCCGTGACGGCACCTACGCCGAGGTGATCCGCTATCAAGAGGTGCGTCCGCTGCCGGGCGGTCTCGACGAGACGCCTGTTTTTAACAGCAACAGCCCCGAGGTGGTGCAGCAGAACGGTATTTTGCTGTCCACCTTTCCCAAAGACGGCATGGCCTCTCCCGCTGCCCACCTCGACTACGCCTTCAACGGCCGTTTCGACATCTTTGCCCACCACATCGCTCGCGGCGTCAACCCCGACGACCGCCGCACGCTCTTCATGGCCGTTGTGGTCTACAACCCCGGCAGCGAGCCCATTGATATCATCATTCACCAGGGGGTTAGCTACCTCAGCCAGGAGGCCCCCTTCATTGAGCTGCCCGACGCCCGCCTAAGCACCAACGGCAACGTCTACGCTGGCCCCGGTAGCCGCACCGCGACCGACATTCTGCGGGGGGCTAACCAGGCTCACTGGCCCGCTCGCATCACGGTGCCGCCCGGCCACGTGCAGCTGTTGATGAATACCCCCATTCCCCTGCGATCGTTGACGGTGCCCGTCAACGGCAGCTATCCCCAGGGCAGCATGATACCTAAGCCGCCCGTGCGCCCCGTTACCCTCACCGCCGCCGAGGCCCAAATTAACGTAGAAACTGGCGAAAACGGGGCCGCGCCCCCGCGCCCGCTCGCCCCGCGCCCCTTGCCCAGCAATGGCCGCACGGCGATGATGTATCTCTCTAGCACTGGCCCCGTACATGTGGCCAGCCTGTCCCGCTATGCCGACCTGCTGTCCAATGGCAACGAGCGGGTGCCTGCGCTGCAAGACTGGCTCCAGGTGCTCAAGCGGGGCAATCTGGCTGGCCCCCGCGATATTCCCCCCTCTGACCCTGAGACCTACCGCTTTGGTCGGTTCTACTACGGTCGTGTGGCCGGGGTGGCCAAAGGCTCCAGATGGAATGCCACCCTCACCGATTCTCCCGATACCAACGTGCTGACCATTCCAGCCCCGGGCAACGCCTATTCCTACGTGGTGAGTTCGGTTGATCGCAACACCTTTGGCACCGGCCAGATTCAGAGCGCTCCCATGGTGGCCCGCTACCCCGACACCGCCTACCGGGCCCACGGCAACTACGGCGTACGTTACAACCTCAAGCTCCCCCTCTACAACAACCGAGGCGCTGAGCAGACCATCACCCTCAAGTTTCAAACCCCCATGCGCGACGAAGAACTGCACCAGGGGCTGAGGTTTCGGCGTCCACCAGAGAACCGAATTTTCTTTCGGGGCACCGTACGCCTCAAGTTTAAAAACCAGATGGGGCTAGAGCGCATCCACTATGTTCATCTGGTGCAGCGCCGGGGACAGGAGAGCGAACCCCTGCTGAGGCTCAATATTCCTGCCGAAGCGCGCCAGGATCTCGAAATTGACCTGGTTTACCCCGCCGACGCCACGCCACCCCAGGTGATCACCGTTCTCAACGGTGGTGCGCCTGAGGTCTTTGAGGCTAGCCCCATGGAAGAGCAAAGGTCACCTACCCTCAGCCGCGAGTGAGCAGGCCACGGTCTAGTCCATAGCATTCCACAGCTGATCGGGCACGGTGCGGGGCTTACGCGAAACCAGGTTAGGCCTATATACCGCTGGGTCAGCGCTGACGTCATAGACCAAAAAACCCGTTGCGATCAGGTCATTAAGCATTGCCTCGGTCGCCGCAAGCTCTATCTGAGTATGCGCCACAATATCGGCTAAACAGGCCCCTCGCTGGCGCAATAACCAATTCACTAGGGTGCGTTCGGCATCGACCAGCGCCAGCAGGTCGGTCATCGTTTTTGACCCGGTGGGGCGCTGAGGATTAGGGGCCTGCCCCTGGGCGGGGTTAGTCATACCCTCACGACTCCGCAGCAATCAGCTGGCGGGCGACGATATGCACCTCTTGGCTAAAGGCATGATCGGGATGGTGCAGCCAAAAAATGCCGCCGCTGGCGAGCTGTAACATTTCATCGTTTTCGTAAAATAGCCCACCCACGGGCACGCCGTACTGGGTCTGCACCTTGTCAATTAGGGTTTCGCGAGGGTAGATGTCGGGGGCTTTGTTCACCAGCAGGGTAATGTCAGGCACGTCGAGCTTTTGGGCTACTTCGAGGGTAACGGCGGTGCCCAAAAAGTCTTGGCGGTCGGGCCGCAGAATAATCACCATGCGGTCTGAGATGGCGATGGAAAGCAGGGTTTCTTCGTTGAGGCCGGGGTGGGTATCGATGAACAGGTAGTCGAGGTTAAGCTGATCGATCAGGTCGTGGAAGCCGTCGTTGAGCAAACCTACGTCGTAGCCTTCGCGCAAAATCTTGGCAATTTCACCGACCTTGAGGCTAGAGGGCACCAGGTACACCGTGCCGCTAATGTCGGCGGAGGTGCCGCTGGCGGTGGTGGCGTGGGCGGTGACGTCGTAGGCGGCATCTTTGGCGCTGCATTTATCCCACAGGTAGTCGTTGAGGGAGTGGGTAAAGTCTTCTTCATCGAGGCCAAACAGCACGTGAATACCGGGGGACTGAATATCGGTATCAACAATGGCCACCCGCTTGCCGTGGCTAGCCACCGCCGTAGCAATGTTAGCCGTTAGGTTTGACTTGCCGGTGCCCCCCCGAAAGGAGTGGATAGAAATAACCTGCGCCATGGGACTGTGACCTCTGCCAAATAAACAACGAGTTCTGTGACGAGTCGGCCAACTTGGGGGCGACTGGAGGCCGATAGAACTGGGCTTAGTATGGGAACAATAGCTGCGAAAATAACGCGCTTCAAAAAAATACCTATGGAAAAACTCACCTATGCACCGGGCGATGTCATCTATAAAGAAGGTGACGAAAGCCAGCAGGTCTATTTGATCAAGTCGGGCCGTATTGACCTGATAGACACCTATCCAGAAACGGGGCAGGTGGTGTCGAGATCTCTGGGGCCGGGGCGAGTATTTGGAGAAATAGAGCTAATTGATCGCCGCCCTAGATCGGCTACAGCCAAGGCCAGTGAGGAAGCCAAGATCGTGATTTTTTCCCATGACGAAATCATCGATATGGTGTTTGAAAACCCTGAAAATAGCTTATTTTTGGCCCGCGATGTGTTTGATCGCCTGCGCCAGCTCTACAGCACCAATAGCCTTGATGGTGAGTTAACCAAGCTGCGTGAAGAAATGCACGAAACCGTTAAGTCAGCCGTCATTAGTCATGAGGCACGAGTGGTTACCAGTCACAACGGCATGGCGGCGATCGCCGGCCCGGCGATCCTGCTCATTGCCATTGTGATTGGGCTTCAGGTGTATCTACATTGAGGGCCGATCGTTATTTACCACTGGATTTAAAGCGCAGAACTAGCGCCGGGATATCTCTCCTGGCGCTGGTTTTATATATTGACAATACCTCTCAAATAGGTTGAGAAAATTGTATGTTGGCTTAGAACTTCCAGGCGGAGTAAATAACGGTAGCAAAGACGAATAGGGTCACAAAGCCAATGTAGACCATCTTCGTCTCGTGGCCTTCAATGGCATGATCGATTTCTTTGTCAAGGTTTTGACGAAACTGCTGAAGTTTTTCGTCGGCCTGGGGATCGTTCAACGATGAATAAGTTCGCTTTGCCATGGTTAGTTACCCTCAGATACGAATGCGACTAGCGTGCCCAAAAAGCCAATTAAATAGCGGTCTGCGCCCTGGTAGTTAGCCCCTGCCAGCGGGAACCTTAGGCTCAGCTTTTCACCAATATTCCCGCTAATTTGTCTGCCGTTGTCCCTAAACCTCCGGGAAGCATGACCCTTAAAGCCATTGTCACAAAGACCAATACCTACAGCTTGGCGGCGGCGGCGGCGCTACTGCTGCTGCTGGGGGGATGGGGACTGCATGCGGTGCGATCGCACC
>QBMN01000250.1 GCA_003241845.1 Shackletoniella antarctica
GCCGGGGTGGCGAAGGGCTTCGAGTAGTTTTTTCATGCGACGCGCTCGCCCCGTTCTTCGATCAGGCGGGTGAGCAGGCAAACGCGCTCGGTTTCGGTGAGGCCCGTAAAGACGCTATCGACATATTCATCAATCGAGGCTTCGACATCTGGGGGCAGCTGTCGGGGCGGGCCGAGGAATAGGCGATAGGTGCCGGTGTGGCTCTGGCTGGTGAGCATTTGGGGGTATTGGGGCAGCTTGTGAGCTATCCACCCTTCGGCCAGGCCCTGGGCAATGGTGGCGGCATCGGCGGCGGGTTTGCAGATGGGCAGGCCGCTGGGGTTTTGTACGTTATTCGCTGGCTCGGGGTTGTCGAGCTGGCGGGCGATGTCGAGCAGGTGATCCGCCAGGCGGTCGGGCACGCGGATGGCGCGGGTGGGGCCGCTCCATTTGAGGGGTCTACCCATTGGTGCTCACCTCGTCAGGAATTAACGGGGAGAAGATATCGAGCTGGCGGGTGTCTAAAGCCTGGCAATACAGGCATTCTCGGACTACTATCGCGCCGTCACGCCAGCCCACCAGCTGATCAATGCCGCTACAGGCCGCACAGAACCAGGTGGCCTGAGTGCGGTTAATGCTGCTCAGAATGCCGATAGATTCCACTTGGTGCCGGACACGGAAACCCTGAATATCAGTGTCTCTACTCATCACTGGCCTCCCCTTCAGCAGAGGGCTGATCCAATTCAACAGGCAGTTCAACAGGCAGTTCAACAGGGGCGGGCAGAGGCGGCAAAAATTCGTTGTTGAACTGCTGTGTGCCCATGCCGGGGACGTACACCGTAGAGGCATGTAAGCCTTTCTTATCAAGCCTTACGGCGGTTTCTAGCTCGGTGCAGTAGACCCAAATTTCCCCCATTTTTTTTTCGCGTGTTGAACTCGTGTTGAAGAGCTGTTGAACTTGTAAAGCCTTGCCCTGTATAGGTTTCGGCTCTGAGTTCAACAGATTTGTATTTGTGGGGGGTACCCCTTTTTGCAAAAGGTGATCAGAATTTTGATCACCTTTGCCCAAATTGATCACTTTTTCGGAAGGGGGGTCACAAAGTATATTTTGTTGAACTGGGTCTCTATCCTTTTCGCCGCCTAGGTTTGGGCTGTTCAACAGCTCTTCAACATGTTGAACTTGTTGAAGAGCCCCTAATGTGACACTTGACTGCTCAGATGTGCCAGTTGGGTGATCATTTAGTGAAGCCTCTTTTTCGTCGATTTCGAGGGTCTTTTCGAGTAGGCCGATCTGGGTGGCCACGGTGCGCACGTAGACCGCTGCCCGCTGATCGCCGCGCTTTTCGATCAGGTCATCCATCTGCAAACGCTTGAGAACTTCGTAGAGAGATTTTTTGGGTAGGTTAGTCGCCTCGGCTATGTGGTCGATGCCAGCGCCGCCGACCTGGTTCATGTAGGCGAGCACCCGGTCTTTTTGGCTGAGGTCTACGTTTGGCCCTGCCCAGTTGCCTATCAAGCGCCATTCGAGGGTGTTGGCGTCGAGGATGACTTGCAGGTCGAGCTTGCCCCAGCCGTTTTCGACTACCAGGCGATAGTTGCGCTCGTCGGCGGCCAGCACGAGGGCACCGCGACAGGTGGCCCTAATGGAGCTGCTGCCGCGAATGGTGTCGAATACATCGACATCCCCGGCGTTGTTTAAATTGACTTTGCCGGTGTGGTGGACCAGCAGGCCGGTGCATCGCTGCCGCTTGCACATTTCTTGCAGCGGCTCCAGCAGCTGCGACATTTCTGCGCTGCTCTCGCTGATGTTGCTGTCTCTAATGCGGCTGAGGGTGTCGAACACCACCAGGCGGATGCCCCGGTTTTCTACCACCTCTTCGAGGTAGTGCAACTCTGAGAGGTTGAACTTGTCTAACCAGTAGACCGGCATGCCAGGCCCCCAGCCCTGCCGCATCTGCCGTTCTTTGGTTTTGGTCTCTGAGTCTTCACAGCTGACATACAACACGCCGCCCCGGCTGACGGGTCGGCCCATGAATTTGCCCCCGGTGGCCACGGCCTTGGCCAGGGTCATGGCCAGCAGCGATTTACCGGCCCTGGGTGGGGCGGCGAGCAAGAATAGCTCATCAGCGGTGAGCAGGTCGTCGACTAACCAGTCGGTGTACTCAGGGGCTCGCTCTATTAGCCCGTCGTTGGAAATGACTCGCATATCGATAGGGTTCCTCTTCTCGGGGTTCTGCCAGGGGGGAGCGTCGTTGGCGGCGATCGCCATACTGTCAAACAGCCCTGCGGCCAGGGCATTGCTCACGTCCCACCCTTCTGGAATGTCGCCATCGATGGCGGGGACGGTGGCGATTCTGCACCGCTCTTTGAGCCGGGCGGCGACTCTGCCCGCTCCCTTGGCCCCGGCGGCGTCGATGTCGTAGAACACCACTACATCGCCGGTCAGGCTTTTGAGCTGATCTTCACGGGGCACGCTGCCTGCTCCGCACGTAAAGCAGCTGACCTGTACGTCATTTTTGAGCGCAGAATGACGTACAGCCCAGCCCAGTGCCATGGCGTCCCATTCGCCTTCACAGAGCCAGGTGGCGGTGGGGGCCTCTGGCTGGTGGGTGGTGTAGACCATGTGAGGGATGCCGTATTGGCTCCAGGCCTGGTAGCCATCGGGCCGATCGCTCTCTTCACCCCAGGGCATGACCCGTTTCTTTTGGAAGTAGGTGGTGCCGTCGGCGGTGGGGATGGGGATGGCTATGGCGGGGATGTGGCTAAACCCGCTGGGCTTGGTGCTGTCGTTGACTCTGCAACGCACCACCCCGAGGCGGTAGTGCTCGGCCTGCTCTGGGGTAATGCCACGATCTAGCAGCCATTTAAGAGCGTGGGTGCTCTGGGTCTGGAGCCTGTCGCTGGCTTCTTTGACCTTGGCAGGGGAGACTAGAACTTTGGCGGATGGTGTTTTGGTGCTGGTCGCCGGGGGCGGGGCCTGGTGCTTCTCTTCGCCAAGTGCCCCACGGATCTGCTCTGGGGTGCAGCCGCGATGGCATTTGTAGGCTCCGGTGGGCAGCACTGAGAGGTTTTTCTTGCTGCTTTTGCCATCTAGGGCACAGCTGGGGCAAACTGCCCTACCACTAGCGTCGAACTCTACGGCGTCGGTGATTTTGAATGTCATAATGGCCTTTGGTTATTGATTGGGTTGCATTTGCACAAAAAAAAGGGGCGTGGCCCCTAAACGCCAAACGGCGATCGCTCTCTGTGGGGCGATCGCCGTTTTTTTAGTGGTTGTACGGATGGGGCGTCGGCAGCTCTGTAGGTGTCATGGATGTCGCCTTGCATTGGGATAATGGGGTTCCCGCTCACGAGCCCTGGAAAAGCAATGAGCGGGATTTTGTTCACGACGTTGATGGCGTGCTAGGGTTAGCTTAGCACGACACCAACGTCATCACACTGGTGTCGTGAGATGTCTTCTCCTAGGAAGGAACCGTTCGTGAAACGTCGTCGAGAGCTAAATCTGACTCAGCAGCAGATCGCTGATGCAGTGGGGGTTTCATCCCGCACTGTTCAAAGGTGGGAGCTAGGGGAGAATCTTCCCGAGCTGAATATCTTGCAAGCATTTAAGCTTTGCAAATTGTTGCGCTGCACTATTGATGACCTGGCCAGGGATTTCTACCCTGAAGAGTTCAGCCTCAGCCAACCAGCTTCTAAATAAGGACTATCAATTATGAACAACCCGCACGCTCCCACCTTGGGGGCTACTTCTTCGTGCCCGTGCAACCTCAGCTCCATCAAGCCCAGCTTGCAGGCCCTCGCCAGCAAGGCAAAGGCCAGCGGTGGGCAGCTCACCCCCACCCAGGCCCAGCTATTTGAGCAGCTGTGCGAAGCCTGGCAGTATTACCGCGACAGTCAGCCGCCCGGCTTTAGGGCTGTGGTTGATGGGCTGATGGATGCGATCGGCGATCTTCCCGTCGTTGGGCAGGTGGCGGCATGAATTCTGTCTGTTGTCCATCCTGCTTGTCGGCAAATATCGCAGTTCACTTCCCTGAGGCGTCTTGCCTAGAGAAGGAGTGCCTATGGTCTGGGGCTGAGTTCGACTTGCTCTATGAAGGCGATCCATTAGGTGGCCCCGATGAAATAGACGCACTGGCCGACGCCGACACCGCCGCCGAAGAGATACCCGCCTAGACCAACAATTGTTAAACCCAGGGGCAGCCGTCGAAAGCAAACACCCCTGGGATGCCCATAAGGAGCAAGCCCATTATGCCTAACCCGGCAACAGACTACAAACTCGCCTACAGCCAGGCCGACGTAGAGCGCCTGGCCCGCTACATCGCCTTGGTCAATCCAGGCCTTCCCTATATCGACGCCTACACCAAGGCCGTCAGAGTTACAGGCCGCGCCTCTGGCCAAGAGCGCCGACGGCTTAGATAGATCGCTCTCGTTGCGCCCCCTGCCATGGGGGGCGCTTTTTGTTGTTTTAAAAATCCTGCAAGGTGCCATGTCTAACAATTGCGAAACTTTATCAGCCCAAGTCAAAGGCCATTTACTAGCCATTACGAATCTCCTCAATAAGCCAGAAATTATTACTAGCGAAATGGGAGATGACTGGATTTTGATTTATTCCCATGTTTCGGATGCTCTAGAGGTCGTTCTAGCAATGGATCCTGACGATGCATAGTACAACCTCTAACAATTGCGAAAGCGCCCGATTCACACTTTCCACTGATGACCAAGGCCGCGACTGGGAGCACTTCTATGTAGGAGAGAACTACATCTTTTCTAATCAGATACCCAACCGCCAAAGCTTCACCACCACCAACCCCGGCGATGTCATTGCCAACCGTGGCCTTTGTTATTGGAGCACCCAGCCATCGGCCCCCACC
>QBMN01000251.1 GCA_003241845.1 Shackletoniella antarctica
ACACTCAACCCCGCAGCCCTCAACCCCGCAGCCCTCAACCAATGGACAAAGCCCAGCGCCAGACATTGGATGACCAGCTCTCGAAGCGCTACATCGAGCTAGACCCCGACGGCTATTGTTTAATCTATCTAGATGTGGCCCAGGGGCTGATCTGCGCTAAGCACTTTAGCAACGTCATCAACGACAAGGGGCTGGCCTGCGACCCGGTCACCGGCAAACCCCTGCCCGTGCGCGGCCCCGTTGAGCGCGTACCCACCTGCACCTACAGCGGCCGCACCGCCAAAGAACTCTGCATCACCATCTTTGAAAACCCCGCCACCCCCTGCCCAATTAGCTACCTAGACCATGCGGCCTACCTAGGGCGCGAGTTTGGGCGGGCCGAAGCCGCCCTTAACGCTGGCGAGCCTTACATCCAAGACTAGCTAGCAGGCCAGGTGATTAAACATCATCCACCCACCTAATCACCCACCCAATCACCCACCTCAGGCTCAATGTACCCGAGCCGCCATCAGCTGCTCTTCGAGGGCGGCGATGCGATTGTAGGCCGCTGTTAGCTGCGCCGTCAGCCGCTGGATCTGCACATCTGAGGAAAAGGTGGTTTCGGTATTTTGGCGATCAAGATCGAGATAGCTGCTGTCGAGCAGCACATCTTTGTGTTCGCAGGCGGCCTCTAACGCGCCGGTTTTTGGCCGCGAAGTGCTGCTGTAGGTCGGGCGGCCAGCCCCAGGCTCGTAGGGGCTGGCGGCACGAGCCTGGGTCGCTGTCAGCGCAGTTACCTGATTATTTACCCGATCAACTACCTGGTGCAGGGCGTCAATCTTGTTTGCCAAAAGAATGACTTGGGTTTGGATAGAGTCCATATGACGCCTGGTTTTAAAATTTCCCCATGATCCTAGACTCCAGCCTATAGATCCCCTCGGGGTTCCTGAATCATTTAACGTTTATTCACGGCGGTTTTCATCTCTTTCGCCAAAGAAACTTTCGCCAAAGAAAAATAGGCCTATTCCCCAGGTAGAACTTCACTTTTGGCTCAGTTGGTCAGCGGGCTAATTAGAATGCCCACAAAGGCGATCGCCCCCAGCCCGGTCAGCACGTAGGCCACTATCAATGCCGGAGACTGCCGCGATCGATAGACCAAATCGTTGCGCTGGATGCGCTGTAGCTGATGTTTGTGGTCGAGGGCGGCCCCCAGCAGCGCCAGGGTGCCCAGGGCAATAAAAGAGAGGCCTAGCACACGGGTCAGCCGCAGCGGGTTCACCGTGTTGCCCAACCCCTGGTGAATGGCGGCCACAATGCGTTCGATGCCAAAGCCAAAACCAATCAGGGCCAGGGCGGTGCGAATCCAGGCCATCAGGGTGCGTTCTTCGGCGGCGCGGTTGCGCTCCTTGGCCAGCTCGGTGGCCGGGTTGGGGCCTAACTCAGGGGAACTCATGGAAGCTATTTTCCAGGGCGTGGGACCAAAGTTTGTTTAGTTAGCCCCGATTTAAGAGGGCGAATGCGATAGAGCCTCTGGCTCGGCTTCGCCAACGCCCCTGCGCCTGCTTGGGGTAGGGGTGATGGGGTTCGGATTTGGTGTAGAACCACTATCCTATGCTCAGACTAATCTTCTCAGCTGCGCTCTAGCTGCAATCCTATGGGTGACTTGCCGCCCCAGATGCGGGGCAACCCCACTAACGAGCTGGCCAAAGAACGGAATCGAGCGGCCGCAGAGCGCACGCTCAACGCCTGGACTGGGGTTTGTCTGAGCTTAATCGGTTTTGGGGTAGCGTTTGACCGAGTGGTAAGCAGCCTGGGGGGGCGGGCGGCGGCGATGCCTGAGCCTCGGGCGGCCCTAGTGGGTCTGGTGTTTATCGGTGTCGGCCTGGTGCTGCTGGGGTTTGCCCTGGTGCAGCACCGCCTGGCCATTGCCTCGATTGAGCGACACGACTATGTGCTGTCGTCAATTCATACTCTCAACCGCCTGGCGGTGGCGACAATTGTGCTGGCGGGGCTGGCAGGGCTGGCGGTGGTGCTGGTTTTGCGGTGAAGCCCTACCCCAGGGCGCTAAGGGCCAGCCAGCCCAGGGCCAGTGCCCCGATGGCAAAGACCGCTAGCCCGGTGGCGGTGGCCAGCGACCAGCGAGGTGTGTAGCGGTACTCGCGGGCTTTCAGGCGCTGCATCTCGCGGCGGTGATCGGCGATCGCAAAGACCAAGCTCACCACGCCGACACCGATAAACACCAGGCTGAGGCCGTAGGCCCACTCGTCAATGTAGGGGCTGCTGGGCGACAGGGCGCTGACAATCTGCTCCACCGCTACGCCGACGCCAATCAGCGTCAGGCTGCCGCGAATAAACGACAGCAGGGTGCGATCGGCGGCTAAGTGGTTGCGATCGCGCGCCAGCTCCTCTTGCACGTTGGGCGGGTAGGGCATGGGTTAATCTTCTATTCCGCCGCCAGCGGCTGCCAGCCCTGGCCCCGGTAGCCGTAGTCAAAGACGTCGGGGTGAAAGATTTCTGCCAAAATTTCGAGCGAGTCGACCAGGCGCGGGCCAGGGCGGTTGAAGTATTGGTTGCCGTCGGCAATGTACACCCGGCCCGTCTGCACTGCCCTGAGGCTGGCCCACTGGGGATGGTTGACCAGTGCCGCACTTTCCCGCCGGGTGACGGCCATATCGTAGCCGCAGGGCATGATCACCATCACCTCTGGGTCGGCGGCGATCAGCTCGTCCCAACTCATCCAGGGGGAATGCTGGCCCACCTGGCCGAAGAGGGATTTGCCCCCGGCTAGGCTCACCAGCTCGGGCACCCAGTTGCCCGCCGCCATCAGCGGCTCGGTCCACTCAATGCAGGCGACGGTGGGGGTTGTTAGCCCAGCGGCGCGCTCAGCACAGCCCCGCACCCGCACTTTTAGAGCCATCAGGACTGCATCCACCTGAGCCTTGCCAGCCCTCCCCAGCAGCGCCGAGCCGACGCGGTGAATGTCCTCCCAGACATCGCCTAGACGGTTAGGAGACAGCGAGATTAGCTGAGGCTGGCTCTGGGTGAGTTTGGCCACGGCGGTTTCAACCTCCCCCAGGCTGACGGCGCAGACTTCGCACTGGGCCTGGGTAATGATGTGGGTGGGCTGGAGGGTTTCTAGCATGGCCACATCGACCCGGTAGACGCTGAGCGCCGAGGTGAGCAGGTCGGTCACTCGCTGGTGAATTTCGCCGCTGGTGCCCTCGGGGTCAAACTTGGGCGCAGTGCAGATGGGTAGGGCTTTGACCGCGGGCGGGAAGTCGCACTCGTGGCTGCGGCCTACCAGACATGCTTCTAACCCCAGGGCACAGACAATCTCGGTAGCACTGGGGATGAGGGAAATGATCCGTAGGGGATTTTGGGGCATGCGAATTTTAGATTGGGGATTTTGGCTTGGGGATACCCCCATAGCATAGGGTTTAGCAGGGCTAGGGCAACGGCGGCATGTGAAGCTCGATGCCGCCGTTGCTACCGAGTTCGATGACCTCATCAGCAAAGGCGTTAGCCGTTGTAACCCCATTAGCGCTGCTTTCAGCAATGCCGTGGTGAAGCCGCTGCGGCAGTGGATTTGTCAGGAAATTTTCTAGGGCTTTTCTAGCTGAGATTTTTGCTCTAGCAGGGCTTCCACCGCTGCCAGAAGTTCTGGCTGGCCCCAATTTTGGCAGAGCGCGGCGGCGATCGCACAGCCCCCCGCCCCCACGCCCTCCTTCACAAACCCCTGTTCGTATGCCCGCAGCGCCTCAAATCGCGAATTCTCAAAGCTAAGCGGCGTCGCCATCAAGCAGGCATCCGTGAACCTCGCCAAACCCACCGTATCCCCCGTGGCATCCTCCGCCACCCAGCGGGTCGTTCCCACCACCACATTTTCAGGGTTCCACTGGTAGCCCTCCGCCTCGGCCATGGCCATCATCAGCGCGTAGACCGCCAGCATTTGCGTGCCCCCCGCCAGCAGCACTGGCCGGGTGCGGCTGGCGGATAGCGCTAACCCCGCCACCACCGGCTGCATCGGGTCGCCCACCGCCGCCACCACCGCCAGAGGATGGGGCTTTGCCGCTAGTCCGGCGCGGGAAAGTCCCTGGGCCACCAATATCTGCTTTTGGCTGTGGTTGCAGGTGGGGTGGCTGCTGTTGACGCGATCGCTCGCATCCACCCCCAGCCCGGTGAGCAATCCCAATGCCGTAGTCGTGCCCCCCACCACACACTCCGCCAGCAGCAGATAGTCGCCCTGGGCAGCTCCCATAGACGTTCCCTGGGTTAACCCCTGCTGCCAGAGATGGCGCACCATTTCTAGGGGCAGAGCCGATCCAGTGCTTAGACATTGGGCAGGCTCGCCGCCCAAATCTATAGAGGGCACGGTTGGCGGCAGCGGCAATCCAGCATTGAGAATGCTCAGGGGAATGCCCTGGGCGGCAATTACGGCTCTGGAAATCAGCGCCGGGGAGGCCCCGGCCTGGAGCGGCGGCAGGGGATATTTCGGCGCTGGGGTGAGGCCATTAGCCATAAATTCGGCGTCGGCTAGGGCGGTGTAGCGGCGATCGCGCGGCGTTGCTCCCGCCGCCGAAATTCCCTCGATTAGCCCCGTCTCCGTAAACCCCAGCGTCAGCACCAGCACCGGGCGCAACCCCCGCACCCGCCCTAACC
>QBMN01000252.1 GCA_003241845.1 Shackletoniella antarctica
CGCTGTCTTCGGGCCGATCTGCAAAGCGAATCGGGCCAGGCTGACCGCCCACCTCTGACCAGTTGGTGATCTCGTCGCTGCTGGTCACCTCAACCCCAACCTCGGTGCCGTCGTAGGCCGCTTCAAACTCTTGTCTGAGCGCATCGGCAGCGTAGCCCAAATTTGGGGAACTCTGAATTGACAACGCAGTACCCGAGGGCACCGTTTCCGGCAGCGAGAACGCCGGAGCCTGGGCCACCTGAGCCTGGGCAAAATCTCTCAGAGCGGGGTGGGCTGCCGGGCTTAGGGCAAACAGTGCGGCAACAAGAAGCTTGACTGAATACTGCATCGTTTGACGGGGGGCAAAAAACTGAAGGCTAGGTAAACATACCAAGTCCACCGGCAAAACAGGCAAATGCTATCTCGCAAAACCCGTTTATTAACCCAGATTTGGTGAGTACTCAAGAATTACGCTCAACTATTGCAGCATTCGCCAGGGGAGTCAATGGTAAAGCACCAGCGATAAGCACAGCCAATACCCGCTACAAATGCCCATATTCCCTAAAAAATCTGCCATTCTGACCAACTAACCTCAATCGCCATCAAGGCCAGCATCATAAGTAAATTTGCTTAGGCCCCGCAGATCTACCTCACTACCGGCAAAGCTAGTCAGGCAAAAATTATCAAAATAGAATCCGAAAAACAGGATCCAAAATCACTTCAAAAAATCGCCGCCCCGGCGAGCCTTTAACCAGCGAGTTATCATAGGAAAGCCATTGACATTTCTTAACAAATTCCAGATCACCTGCCCCGCAAGACTAACTACTTCATGACGGTTTCTTCCCCCGATTCCAGCGGCATCAAGGGCTTTGTGGAAAGGCGCATTCTCCTGGGGCAGCCCCTGACCTCAGAACTAGCGGCCATTTTGCTGGTGTATTTTGTGCAGGGCATCTTGGGCCTGGCCCGGCTGGCGGTGAGCTTTTTCTTAAAAGATGACCTGGGTCTGACCCCAGCAGAGGTGGCCGCCCTCAGCGGTATCGCCACCCTGCCCTGGACAATAAAGCCGGTGTTTGGTCTGCTGTCAGACGGACTGCCGATTTTTGGCTACCGGCGGCGGCCCTACCTGATGCTCTCTGGGCTGTTGGGGGCCGGGGCCTGGCTGGCGCTGGCGACGGTGGTGCAGACGGGGTGGGCGGCGATCGCCGCCATTACCCTCAGCTCCCTCTCCGTCGCCGTCAGCGACGTGATTGTTGACTCCCTGGTGGTCGAGCGCGCTCGGGGCGAATCTCTAGGCAACGCGGGCACTCTGCAATCTCTGGCCTGGGGCACCTCGGCGATGGGGGGCATTGTCACCGCCTACCTGGGGGGTGCCCTGCTCCAGCACATCAGCACCCGCGCGGTGTTTGGCATCACCGCCAGCTTTCCGCTGATTGTCTCGCTGGTGGCCATTCTGATTGTCGAAGACCCAGTAGATTCCCCCAGCTGGGCGGTGGTCAACCACCAGGTCAAGCAGCTATGGCAGGCGGTGCGCCAGCGGGCCATCTGGATGCCTGCTCTATTCTTATTTCTCTGGCAGGCCACCCCCACCGCCGATGCCGCCTTCTTCTTCTTCACCACCAACGACCTGGGCTTTCAGCCCGAGTTTTTGGGCCGGGTGCGGCTGGTCACCAGCCTGGCGGCGCTGCTGGGCATCTGGGTATTTCAGCGGTTCTTGCGCACGGTGCCCTTTCGCACCATCTTTGCCTGGTCAACGCTGCTCTCCAGCGTGCTGGGCATGACCATGCTGCTGCTGGTCACCCACGTCAACCGCAGCCTGGGCATTGGCGACGAATGGTTTAGCCTGGGCGACAGTCTGGTGTTGACGGTGATGGGCGAGATCGCCTTTATGCCCGTGCTGGTGCTCTCGGCCCGGCTCTGCCCCCCCGGCGTCGAGGCCACCCTGTTTGCCCTGCTGATGTCGGTGGTGAATATGGCCGGGCTGGTCTCCCACGAGCTAGGGGCGGTGCTCACCCACTGGCTCGGCGTCACCGAAACCAACTTTGACCATCTATGGCAGCTGGTGCTGATCACCAACCTCACCACCCTGCTGCCTTTACCCCTGCTATTCTTGCTGCCCAACTCCTCGTCCCAGGGGGTCGGCGATAGCGACAAAGGCCACGGTGAAGGCCACGGTGAAGGCCATGGTGAAGGCCATGGTGAAGGCCACGGTGAAGATTTGCCCCCCGCCGATCCGCCCCTGGTTGCCACCAGTCTGTTTTTGTCCCCGGCGACAGAGCATCCGGTGACCGTGGGCGATTCCGGTTCGGAACGCTTCGCGAAGCGCGAGTGAGTCCCTCGGCGCGGTGCATCGCTTCGCGGATGAACCCTACGGTTCTTGTCCACCACCCACCCACTCGTACGGGCGCCCTGCGGTGCGCCCCAACCCGATCTCTAGCTACTCACCCACTCCCCAACTACCCCACCATGACCACTACCCAACCCCGTCCCACCGCCGCTGCCCAGCCCTACTCCATTGAAGACTGGGCCAGCGGCTTTCGCTCTCAGCCCGACGAGCACAGCTACTGGGTCACCGACATTGAGGGCAGTATTCCCCCAGAGCTAGAGGGCACCCTGTTTCGCAACGGCCCCGGCCTGCTCGATGTCCACGGCCATCCGGTCAAGCACCCCTTCGACGGCGACGGCATGATCAGCAGCATCGCCATTCAGGGCGGGCGGGCCTACTTTCGCAACCGCTTCGTGCGCACAGCGGGCTATGTGGCCGAGCAGCAGGCCCAAAAGCCGCTGTTTCGGGGCGTGTTTGGCACCCAAAAGCCCGGCGGCCCCTTGGCCAATGCCTTTGACCTCAAGCTCAAGAACATTGCCAACACCCATATTGTCTACTGGGCCGACAAACTGCTGGCCCTGTGGGAAGCAGCCGAACCCCACCGGCTAGACCCGACTACCCTAGAGACCCTGGGTCTCGACTATTTAAAGGGGCTCATTAGCCCCGGCGGCTCCTTCACCGCCCACCCCAAAATTGACCCTGGCCACCACGGCGACGAAAGGCTGGTGGGCTTCTCGATTAAAACCGGGCTGTCGAGCACCATTTCTCTCTACGAACTCGACGCTGAGGGCAACGCCATTAGCCAGCACAGCCACACCATTCCTGGCTTTGCCTTTATCCACGACTTTGCCCTCACCCCCCACTACGCCATTTTCTTTCAAAACCCGGTGAGCTTTGGGCCGCTGCCCTTTTTGCTGGGCCTCAAGGGCGCGGCAGAATGCATTAGCTACAACCCCAAGCAGCCCACAAAAATTCTGATTGTTCCGCGCAACGGCGACCCCATGCAGGTGGTTGAGACTGACCCTTGCTTTGTGTTCCACCACGCCAATGCCTTTGAGCAAGACGGCCAGCTGGTGATCGACTCCGTTTGTTATGACAAATTCCCTTCCCTGGAGGGTGCGAGCGACTTCCGCGAGGTCGACTTTGACCAGGTGCCCGCTGGTCAGCTGTGGCGTTTTAGCGTTGATCTGGCGGCTGGGCGTACTGAGGTCACCAAGCTGGTGACTCGCTGTGTGGAGTTTCCCACCCTGCACCCCGATGCCGTGGGGCGACCCTACCGCCACCTATATATAGGTACCGCCGCCGCTGCCGAGGGCAACGCGCCCCTGCAAGCCCTGCTCAAGCTCGACACCCACACTGGCGATACGCAAATATGGAGCGCAGCCCCGCGTGGGTTTATGGGCGAGCCGCTGTTTGTGCCCCGCCCTGGTGCTACCGACCTAGACGACGGCTGGGTGCTGGTGTTGATGTACAACGCTGAGCGCCGCTGCTCTGATCTGGTCATTCTCGACGGCAAAGACATTGCCTCTGGCCCCGTCGCCCGGCTAAAGCTGCCCCACCACGTGCCCTACGGCCTGCACGGCAGCTTTGTGCCGCGCTACTTTGGCCCTGATGCAAGCGTAGAAAAGCCCGTAGATTAGCGGGTTATACCAAATCCTGCTTGTCTACCCCTGATTCAACTGGGCGCATGCGATGCGCCCTTACGGTTTGGCGTTGGTTTGGCGTTTTGAGAATCGGGGTTGTGTGATTCAGATTTGGTATTAATTCTCAAAAAAAAGTAATTTTACTGGGTGTTTTCTCGCATCCAGGCGCGTAGAGTTTGCTCTGCGGCGACCTCATCTTGACGAGCCTGGGCGAGAAACTGGTAAAGCACATTCTTCGTCAGGAAGGGAAAGATAGCGCTGGTTTCGGTTTCGCTATAGCGTTGGCTGAGCCCTTCGCTTTGGGAATCGGCCTGAAGCTGATAAATGCGCCAGAGCCGACCGTTGTAGCGCCAAAACTCTGGCACCCCCAGGGCGGCGTAGAGATTGACCTTGTCGATGTTGGTGTGGGTAATATCCACCTCTAGCACTAGGTCAGGCGGGGGATCGGTGGCAAAGTCGACATTGCGCCCGGCCACAGCAGGCCAGTTTTGAATGTAAAACGCGTGGTCAGGTTCAGGGCTGCGATCTAAATCTTCCCGCTCTAGGGTAGTTGACCGCATAGATTTGATTTTTCGCCCTAGTTCAGTGACTAAGAAATAGACGAAGCGGCCGTAAAGGTTCACTCCCCCCTGCCATCAGACCGATAAATTCCAGTTTTTTTTAAGC
>QBMN01000253.1 GCA_003241845.1 Shackletoniella antarctica
TCCATGCCCCACAACCCCGACCTCTACCAAGCGCTGTGCGATCGCATCCACCAGTCGCCCCACCAGCGCATCACCTTTGCCGAGTTTATGGAGCTGGCTCTCTACCACCCCCAGGGCGGCTACTACACCACCAAAGAGGCCATCCTGGGCTTTGAGGGCGATTTTGTTACCTCTGCCCACCTGGGCCACGACTTTGGCGAGCTGCTGGCCACCCAGTTGGCCGAAATGTGGCAGCACCTGGGCCGTCCCGATCCCTTCGCCCTGGTAGAAATGGGGGCGGGTCAGGGCTTGATTGCCGCCGACGTGCTGGGGGCGCTGCAAAATCATGCTCCCGACTGCTTTGCGGTGCTGAACTACCAAATTGTCGAAAAATCTGACCGCCTGCGAGCTGCCCAGCAAGACCGCCTCACCCCCTGGGGTGGACGAGTCACCTGGGTAACCTTAGACGCTCTCCCCGGCGACAGCATCACCGGCTGTTGCTTCTCAAACGAGCTGGTCGATGCCCTACCCGTCCACCAGGTAGTCATTACAGCATCGGGGCTGCAAGAGGTCTACGTCACCCTGGCCGATGGCTCGGCTGCCCCGCTTCAGGAAGTGCCGCTTCAGGAAGTGCCCCTTCAGGAAGTGCCCCTTCAGGAAGTGATAGATGCCCCATCCACCCCGCGCCTGGCCGACTACTTTGGCTTTGTGGGCATCGACCTGGCCGACCCCCAGTACGCCCCCGGCTACCGCACCGAAGTTCACCTGGCCGCCCTCGACTGGATGAAAACCGTCGCCGCCAAGCTGCACCGGGGCTACGTGCTCACCGTTGACTACGGCTACCCGGCCAGCCGCTACTACAGCCGCGCCCGCGCCCAGGGCACGCTCCAGTGCTACTACCACCAGGCCCACCACGACGACCCCTACAGCCACCTGGGCTACCAAGACATCACCGCCCACGTCAACTTCACCGGGCTAGAGCGCCAGGGCGATCACTGCGGGTTAGAAACCCTGGGGGCGACCCAGCAGGCCATGTTTTTGATGTCTCTAGGGCTGGGCGATCGCCTGGCTGCCCTGGGCCAAATTCAGGCCAGCGACACCGCCACCGTCAACCTCGCCATCCAGCGGCGCGACCAGCTGCACCAATTAATCAACCCCATGGGCCTAGGGAATTTTGTGGTGCTGGTGCAGGGCAAGGGGCTAACCGCCGATGCCAAGGTGCTCAAGGGGTTGACCGTGCCGCCGCTGATGTAATCCAATGCTGTTTGGGTGTTTCTGGTACATGTGGGCGCAGGCTCTGCGCCCCTACGGTTTGGTCTTTTAGAAATCGGGGCTATGGGATTTGGTGTAATGCCTCGGCTGCATCCCCCCGCCATGAAAAAGAAACCAGGTAGGGGCGCAGAGCCTGCGCCCTTGCAAGGAAGCCAGCAGGCGATGAGGTAGCGGACATGGGAAAGCCCGTAGTAGGGGCGCAGAGCCTGCGCCCTTGCGAGGAAGCCAGCAGGTAAGGGCGTAGTGCTGCGCCCGGTTGGATAAATTTGTTCTAATGGCTGAGATCTAGGCCGCTGAGCAGCTCCATCAGCCGAGCCTGATCGCTCAGATAGAGGTAGCCGATTAGGGCCTCAAACCCGGTGGCCTGCTGGTAGATCTGGCTATCGACGCGCCGGGGGCCACGGGAAGAAGCATTGCGGCCCCGGCGCAGCAGATCTTGCTCAGCTTCGGTAAGCAGGGGTAAAAGCCGCTGTACCTGGTGGGCCTGCTGTTCAGCGCGCACCTGGTTGACCACCTGCTGATGAAACACCTGAATGCGTTTGGGCGGCAGCAAAAACAGGCCCCGCACAAACAGCTCGTACACGGCATCGCCAATGTAGGCCAAAGCCACGGGCGACAGAGAATTGATCTGCTCTGGGGTCAGGGCCATAGCAGAACCCTGGGCGCTGAACTGGAGCAGCCACTGAAGACTAGGAGGAGGAGATCCAGCAGATAGTTCAGCCACACAGACCTCTAGCTAGGCCAGCTAAGCGCCAGGGCTACTCGCTGGGCGGGTTTTCGAGGTTTGCGATCGCATCGTCCACCGAGGGCTGTAGCGACAGAAATTTCTCTAGCCGCACCAGCTTCACGGTTTGGGTGACGCGGGGGTTGGTCACCACCTGCACAGTGCCACCGTCGGTGGTGGCTTTCTTCACTAGCTGCACCAGAGCGCCCAGACCAGAGCTATCGACAAAATCGATCGCCGCCAGATCCAAAATGATATTGTTTGGCCCTGCCTCAACGTATTTAGCCATCACCTTGCGAAAGACAGGTTCAGAAAATGCGTCAAGTAGACCCGTGAGGCGAAACAGTTGATAGGTTCCCCTGACGTCGCGAGTGCCTCGTAAGCTTACGGTCAGGGTTAGAGATTCAGCGATGGGAAACCTCCTCGGTGCTCCAATTTCGTCGTTAAATATAGGTCAGGATACCGCTGTCTGCAAGGGGTGAAACCGTACCATGATTGGGATGGCCACAGGTTTCAAAACTATGCCAAACCTCCAAAGGCCTAAAACACAGGGGTCTAGAACTGGTGCCCTACCGTAGACAGATAGCATATAGCGGTTTGGCCAAATTCTGCCAACCTAATCGAGGGTCTTCTGCCCAAGTGTCCTACCTAGACGCTCAGCCGCTGCTGGCGGTGGGTTCTTACCGTATCGACAAACTTGGCAAATAAGTAATCGGCATCGTGGGGGCCAGGGCTAGCTTCGGGGTGATACTGCACTGAGAACAGGGGTAGGGTCTTGTGGGCTAGCCCCGCCACGGTCTGATCGTTGAGATTGAGGTGGGTCACCGTCACCGTATCTGCTGGAATAGAGGCAGCATCGAGGGCAAAGCCGTGGTTTTGACTGGTGATTTCGACCTGCTGCTCTAGGCCGCAGGGCTGGTTTAGCCCCCGATGGCCAAACCGCAGCTTAAAGGTGGTGGCCCCCAACGATAGCCCCAAGATTTGGTGGCCCATGCAGATACCGAAGGTGGGCAGCGAGTGGTCAAGCAGCGCCTGCACCAGCTCTGGGGCTTTGGCCACCGCCGCCGGGTCGCCGGGGCCGTTGGAGAGAAAAATGCCGTCGGGCTGGTAGCTCATGATCTGCTCTGGGGTAGTGCTGGCGGGCACCACAACCACCCGGCAGCCGTAGCTGGCCAGGCGGCGCAGAATGTTGCGCTTGACCCCAAAGTCAACCGCCACCACCGTCAGCGGCACGTCTCCTTCCTTGGGCATAACTGTGGGGCCAAACTCCCAGGCGGCATCGGTGCCTTCGGTCCATTCATAGACCTGGTCGGTGGTCACTTGGTCAACCAGGTTGAGGCCAGCCATCAGGGGCGCATCTTGCAGCTGGCGCAGCAGTTCTTCGGGGTCGAGCACGGTGGTAGAAATGGCCCCGTTCATGGCCCCCGCCGTGCGCAACTTGCGGGTGAGGGCGCGGGTGTCGATGCCAAAAATACCGGGAATCTTATGGGTCTTGAGGTAGTTGGGCAGCGACTGGGTAGAGCGCCAGTTGCTGGGGATTTCGCAGATGTTGCGGGCGATCGCTCCCTTGATGTGGGGCCGACTCGACTCTTCGTCGTCGGGGTTGACCCCGGTGTTGCCCAGCTCAGGGTAGGTGAAGGTGACAATTTGGCCGCAGTAGCTGGGGTCGGTCATGACTTCTTGATATCCGGTCATGCCGGTGTTGAAGACGACCTCGCCCATGACGGTGCCCGGTGCCCCAAAGGCCCAGCCCCGAAACACCGAGCCGTCGGCTAAAACCAGCACTGCTGGAGGGGCATCAGGAAAAACCATGGCAATCTACTCAGCGTTAAGAATCGCTATTATCCTAAGGCCAAAGGTCAGGGTTAAAGTATTACAGCGAGATTAATTTTGCGTCAGATGCTGTCGCAAAATCTGCGGCAGCATCTGGGCTAGGTAGCTCTGGGCGATGGCAATCTAGCAAGTCAGGGTAGGCAATGCCCTCCCCGGTTCGGGCATTCTGATATCAGGAAACGTTTAGGGATAGGCAGGGCAACGACTATGGGTAGACCCTCGACCAGCGGATGGTTGATGCTCAGCGCTATGGCCTGGGGGCTGGTAGGCTGCGGCCTGTCGGTTGGGGGCGACCCCTCGACCGGCCCGGCCCCAGAGCCGTCAGGGCAGGCGGCGCTGTCGGCCCAGACGGCTCCTTCTGCCCTCGCCCCAGATCCCCCTGTCCCAGCGCCGCCCGCTGTAGACACCTTTCGCGAAGCGGTCAACCGAGCCACCAGCGCCGTGGCCATTGGCCAGTCGGCCCAGTCAAAAGCCGATTGGGAACTGGCGGCGAGCCGCTGGCAGCAGGCGATCGCCCTGATGGAGCAGGTGCCCACTGCCAGCCCCAACCGCGCCCAGGCCCAAACCAAAGCCCAAGAATATAAGCAACACCTGGCCTCTGCCCAGCGCCGCCGCTGGCCTGAGCGAATCTACCTCCGTTGACCTGGCCGCGAGGGTACA
>QBMN01000254.1 GCA_003241845.1 Shackletoniella antarctica
CTCCCCCCCTCCCCAGGGCCGCGACCAATCATCTATGCGACAATAAGCAGCTATAACCCGAGCCGGGTAGGCCTGCTCCACCGTTGAGATTGGCAACTCCCTGGCCGCTCAAGTCGTCAACCTCTACCGGCGATCGCGCCAAGACTGCTCTAAACCCCTATCGCAACCCTGCCCGTGATTGAGGCCCAAGTACACCAACAACTGCGCGCCCTGCTGCGGGAATGGGGAGAGCCAAGCTGGCCCCATCACCTGACGCTGGCGCGGCTGGTGGCGCGGGCGCTGCGGCTGGGGCGTAGCGCCCTGCTCCAGGTGGGGGGGCTGTCGGCCTTTCAGGGCGAGTATCGCCTCAGCTACCTAATTGCGCTAATGATGTGGCCCGGCCCCGCCGTGGTGGTGGCCCCCGACCCCACCGCTCAGCGGCTGCTCATGGTCGATATTCCTCGGCTGCAAGAAAAACTGGGCCTGCGCAAACCTGTGCAGATGGGCGATCGCTGGCCCGGCAGCGGCTTCAATGGTTTGCTAATCACCTCACCCGAGGCCTGGCTGGGCGATCGCCTGGGCGACGGCAGCCGCTTCCCCGACGGCATCCCCACCCTGATTGACAACGCTGACGATTTAGAACTCTGGCTGCAACCGCAGCTCACCATCGATCTGGCCTCCCTCGACTGGAACCACCTGGCCCTGGCCTACCCCGCCCACCAGGCGCTGATTCAAGACATCCATGTGGCGCTGACCCACGCCGCCTTTCAGCACCCGGCCAACCCCTACCACCGCTATTTGCTAGAAGAGGGCGATGTGCAGCAGCTCCAGCGGCTGCACCAGGTGCTCTCGGCCAGCCGCGCGATCGCCCCCCAGGCCGAGGGGCCAATGCCGCCCCAGTGGGCTAGGTTTTGGCAGCAGTTCAACCCGCCCGACCACCTATTGTGGTTTTCGGTTGAGCGCGATCAGGGCCGCATGGCGCTGCACTGCGCCCCGGTAGAGCTGGCCACCGCCCTGGCCCCGGTGTGGCAGCGGCAGCCCGTGGTGCTGATTGGTGCCGCCCTCGACCCCGATGCCGGGGCCGAAAACTTTCGTCAGCGGCTGGGGCTCGGCGACCTCACCTGCCTGCAATTCACCCCCCACCGCCAAAACGACGCTATTCAGCTCTATCTGCCCAGCCACCTGCCGCTGCCCAACACGTCTCAGTTTCAGGGGGCGCTACACCAAGAAATTCGCCGTTTGCTCAGCCCAGCTCAGTCGTCGCACCCTGCCCCGCCAGCGCTCGGCCCTACGGTGATCTTGCTGGATGATCTGCCCCTGAAAGGCCAGCTGGGGGCGGCGCTGGCAGGAGAATTTGGCTCGCGGGTGCAGGTGGAGCAGGCCAACCTTGGCCCCCACAGCATTTTGGTCAGCGGCTGGGAGTTTTGGCGGCAGCACCGGGCTATGCTGCCGCCGCCTGCCCTGCTGATTGTGGCCACGCTGCCGCTGCCCTCCCTCGAAAACCCCATGGTGGCGGGGCGAGTGGCCTTTCACAAGCGGCGGCGGCAAGACTGGTTTCGGCTCTACCTGTTCCCCACCGCAGTGACAGAGCTACAGCGGGCGATCGCCCCCTCGCGGCAGCACCAGGGCACCGTGGCGCTGCTCGACACCCGCGTCCACTACCGCAGCTACGGGGCGCAAATTTTAGAGGCGCTGAGCCCGGCGGCTTACCTGCGATCGCTGCCTGCTGAGTGGGGCGAGTAGGTGGGTGGGTGAGTGAAGGAGGTAAGTAGGTGGATAGGTGGGTGAGTGAGGTGCGTAGTAAAGGGTGAGGGATGGGGCGGGGCCGTCCTATGATGAAAATGTAGCTATTGCCAGCGCAGAGGGTAGGAGCCAGAACCCATGGGCGAATCGAAACGACGCAGAGACCAGCAGGGCGAGAAGTACGGCCAGGAAGAACCCATCTTGCCCTGGCTGCCGATCACCAAAGACCAGTCGCAGCAGTTTATGAAATGGACCAGCCAAGGCACCTGGGGTTCGATTGTGATCATCATTGCCTTTTGGATCACGCTGCGGTTTATTGGCCCTGGGCTGGGCTGGTGGACGTTGGCTGACTAAGGAGGCCTCCAGGAAAGAAGATACCCCCAGGTAGGGGCGCAGAGCCTGCGTCATTAGGAGGCAGGCTCTGTAGGGTGGGCACTGCCCACCATTGGGAAACTATTTCCCACGAAGTCGCCTAAGCCAGGAACCCAGCCAGGAGCAAAACCCAAAAGTGGACGTTACCTGGCAAAGAACACCCGATCCGGCGCTGGACTTGCCCGCGCTGGACGTGGCAAGGGTGCTCAAATCTCAGGACTTCGAGACATTTTCGGCCCAATTTCCCCGCCGTCGCTAAGAAATTGTAATGATGGCTTCCCGTCTGCCGTAGATTCTGGGTAGAGTTAGGGCAGGTGGTTGCGCGGGAGTTACGAGATATGCTGAGTCGACAACGGCAGTCTGGCCCCCAGCGGGGCGAATCCCTGGCCAACGGGTTAACCGCCGACGGGTTAGCCACAAAATTTCGCTTAGTTCTGGACGTTACAGACAGGGGCAACTCGGCTCTCGCCCTGCCCGACGTTATGCCCCCGGTGCTTGGGGGCGGCGGTCAGTCTTGGCGACTGCTGCTGATCTCGCTGCTGAGCTGCGTGGCGGCGGGCGGTGCGGTGGTAGGCGCGTTTTTGTGGCTGGTTAACCTGCCCCCCACCGCCAACTGCGAGAATGCGGCCACGGTTACCACCGATCGCGCTCAGCTGTTTTGCGCCCAAACCGCTGCCGAGTCTGGGGATCTGCCCGACGTGCTGGCCGCCCTCGACCTGGCGGGCAGATGGACAGAGGGTCACCCCCTTTACTACGAGGTGCAGCCCCTGGTAGAGCAGTGGTCGTGGGTGGTGCTCCAGGCGGCTGACCAAGAGCTGCGCGGCAACGGCAGCATGGCCGAGGCCCAGGCCCTGGTGGGCCACATTCCCGCCAACAGCTCTGTATTTGCCCCTGCCCAAGAAAAAATAGCCACCTGGCAGACCGAATGGGATCAGGGCGAGACGATCATGGCCACCGCCCAGGCAGCCCTGAAGCAAAAAGACTGGCCCGCCGCCTCCGGCCAGGTGCAGGCCCTAGCCGAGCTGAAAAATTCTCACTGGCGGGTGAGCCAGGTGCAGGCCCTGGCCCAGCAAATTCGTCAAGAGCGTCAGGCCCAGGAGCTGCTAGATCGGGCTGTGGCCACTGCGGCCCAGGGCGGCAGCGATCGCCTTGCCGCCGCCCTGGGCACCGCTAGCCAGATCGACGAGGGCACCTACGCCCGCCAGCAGGCCCAGCCCTACCTCAACCGCTGGAGCGACCTGCTGCTCACGCTGGGCCTAGACAAGTGGTACGCGTCTGATCTCAGTGGTGCGATCGCCCTGGGCCGCAGCGCTGCCCTCAACCCCGACCGCGCCCAGGTGGCCCAAGAGCTGATCTGGCTGAGCCAGTCTCGCCAGACCGCCCAGCGGAGCCTGATCACCTGGCGCACCTCTCCCGACCAGGTGGTGCAGCTCTACCAGGCAATGCTCACCGCCAACCGGGTGCCCCAGGGCAGCCCCTACTATCCCCAGGCGCAGTCGAGTGTGGCCACCTGGCGGCAGCACCTGGGCGACCTCGCCAAGTTTCAAACCGCCCAGGCGGTGGGTCAGGTGCGCGATCGCGATGCCCTCAGCGCCGCCATTGCCCAGGCCGCTGAGGTGCCAGTGGGGCACCCCCGCCGGGTGCAGGCCCAGACCATGGTGGCCCACTGGCGACAGGAGATCGAGCGCCTAGAAGACCGCCCCTACCTGGTCAAGGCCCACGAGCTAGCCAGCGCCAAAACCTCCGAGGGTCTTCAAGCGGCCATTGCCACCGCCCAGGCCATTGCCCTACCAAGGGCCTTGCGCAGCGAAGCCCAGGGCTGGGTCTACGTGTGGACGGGCGAGCTGCAGGTGATGGAAGACCAGCCCTTGCTCAATCGAGCGCGATCGCTGGCGGCGGCGGGCAAGCTTTCCCAGGCCATTGTCGAAGCCACGGGCATTCGCCCAGGGCGGGCGCTCTACGATCAGGCGCGGGGAGCGATCGCCGGTTGGCAGCGGGAGATTGCCGCCGCCGAACGAGCCCGCCAGGCGGCTCTCCAGCGCGCCGCCGCTCGCCAGGCAGCGGTGATCGCCGAGGAGACGGCCCCCGCAGAACTCGAGACTCCCCTGAACGGTGCGGCTGAAGATGCTGTGCCCCCGTCGGCGATCGAAGCCCTGGCCCCGGCTCCGGCCATGCCCCGTTTCAGACCCTCACCCCTGCCCGACCGCATTGAGACTGTCCCCGGCGAGGCCGCCCCTGCCCCTAGCG
>QBMN01000255.1 GCA_003241845.1 Shackletoniella antarctica
GTTGGGGGTAGGGAACAAGCATGGGGGCATTCTCCGAATGGACGTACTACATATGTCAGATGTATTTCACTTTTTTTAACTGCTCTTCTCTTCTGGGCTAGAACAGTCTCGCGGCTCTATTGGTTAGTGCAAAAACTACAAGCTGTGTGACAAGTCAGGTGGAAAATAGGCCGAGAGCAAACTCCCATAGCCCCCAACAAAGCTTTGTCGTAGCTTTGTATTTCAAATGGGTATCTTATGTATATTGGTTCTGGGATTGGTTCTGGGATCGATGCTGGAACTAATGCTGGGCGGGGCGCGGCCTTGCCCCACCGCTAAAACGAGCACCCGTGACGAGGAGAACCCATGACGAGGAAGTTGGTCAGCTATCGGTTGGCAGACGATTTGCAGCAGGCGCTGAAGGCCCGAGCCAGCAGTGAGGGTATTTCTGCCACTGAGTTGGTCAACCGGCTGCTGCGCCAGGGGCTGTTAGCCGCCTCCCCTGACACCGCGATGGACACCGCTACAGGTAACGCCATGCAGCAACGGATGTCACAGTTAGAGCAGGTTTTGCACCAATTAGAGAGGCGGGTCGCGGCGGCGGGCGATCGCCCTGGGTCAGGTTCTGACCAAAGCCCCACCTCCCCTGAAGAACTGGGCGGTCGGCTCTTGGCCCTAGAGCAAAAGCTCGATGCCCTCACCATCGGGGTCGAAGCGAGCTGCCGCAGCCTCAATCAGCTGCATCGCTCGGTGGGCCTGGCCGACGCCCCAGGGCTGCCGGGGCTGCCACTGTCTGCCCCAGCGGCACCTTACCCGGCAGACTGGTCTGAGCAGGTTGTGCAACTGCCCCTGGCGGCCCTGCGCAAGCTGCTGGCCGACCAGTCTGAATAGGGGAATGCCCTGGGGGCCACGCTGATCAGGAGTCAACCATGGCAATTCGGCGCGTTTTACTGGATGAGGGACTGCTGCTGGAGCTGCTGTTTGGCCGCCCGCTGCCCATGGGCCAGGGCGATCGCCTGTGGGACTTATTTGTGCGGGGCCAGGTGCAGGGCTATGTGACCGACGTGGCCCTGGGGCAGGTGGGTCGGTACGCGCTGCGATCTGGCGGCCTGGGTTCTGGCAGCCTGCAACCTGGCAGCCTGCAACCTGACAGCCAGAGCTTAGCTGAAACCACCCTAGAGCGGCTCTGCGCCCTGTTTAACTGCTGCCCCATTGACCCCGCAATCATGCACACCGCCAGATCGTCGCAGCTGGGGCTGCCCTTTGCCCTCCAGGCCGCCATGGCCTCTCACCTGGGGTTAGACGGCATTGTCAGCCATCGCCCCCTCGACTATGTCACCGGCACCGGAGCAGATGAGGTGCTGGTCTATACCCCCGGTCATCTGCTGGCAGACTGTGCTCCGGGTTACCTGTCTGCCCGCCGCAGCGGGCTAGAAACCCAGTATCAAGACGACGCCCTGGTTGAGCAGCGGGCTTGGCTAGGCCGCCTGGAGCATATAAAAGTGTGCTGTGGCCAAGACCGCCCCACCGCCACCGTAAGGCTGCAAACGCCCCTGGGTTATACCTACCAAGAAACCGCCTCTGGTGTGGGGCCGGTGGATGCAGCGCTGAAGGCGTTAAACCTAGCGGTAAATCGATTTATTCCGGTGGCCGATGTGCAGATGGTGCACTACCGCTGCCTGGCCACCACCGCCGACTCTCCGGTGTCGGCGGTGGTGCTGCTAGAGCGTCAGATGGCCCTGTTCCCTGGACGGGGTCTGCACACCGACGTGATCATGGCCTCCATTGATGCCTACCTGGATGCGCTGGGGTACCTGATTTTTTGCGATCGCCTCTAACACCAAATCCGAATCACATCACCCCGATTCCCCCAAGGCAAACCGTAGGGGCGAATAGCGTTCGCCCATCCAGCCGGAGATTAGGCGTCAGCGGTAGGGCATCAGAAACCCCAAACCCCACAAAAAAGGACAGGTGGCCCTGCCCTTCTGGGGAGACATACCAAGTTCAGCTGAGGATCTGTAGTTCTCCCACAGGCAAAACTCCACTTCTGGACTTGGATGAGGTTTAGATGGTCAAAACAACCGCCTGCGGCTAGGAACCTTGGCCCTAGGCCAGGGTTTCGGGACAGTAGCCCAGACCCATGACAAACTGACTGCGAAAAGCTTCGATCTCCTCGCGGTCGGGCTTACCGTGGGAGACGATCGCCACCTGGTAGCGGCGCATGACATCGATGGGCGACTGGCCGGTTTCTAGACCCCACAGCGCCATCCGCACCCGAATGCCGGGGTCGTAGGCAATGCCCAGCTCGTTCATGTAGGCGCGAAAATCTTCGGCATCGCAGACGCCGATGTTGTCATTCATTTTGACGCGAATGACCCACCCATCGATCTGATGAATCACCGTCATAAACTCTAGGGGCAGGCGATCGCACCTCAGCAGGTGCTCGACCACACGAAGGGTCAAACTAGCGTTGGCGAGATAATAGGTGTATTCCATCTTGACCTTGTTGACAGGTGCTACAGTTTTTATTGTCTTGGATTAGCCTCGGGGTGGTTAGGGTTAAGTCCCCCTACCTGACCTGGGTGTATCCACCCAACCTGGCTAGGCTATGCGCGAAGATCAAAGACTAACCCCAGAGAGCCAGCCAGAGAGCCAGCCAGAGAGCCAGCCAGAGAGCCAGCCCAGTTCTCCTGAGCATTCGCTCTCGGCCTATCAGTATTTTCTACCGCCAGAAAAAATAGCCCAAACCCCCGTCACGCCAAGGGATGCCTCGCGACTGCTGGTGGTAGATGGGCCGACTACCCACCGCCACCAGCGCTTCTGCGACCTACCCACCCTGCTGCAGCCCGGCGACCTGCTGGTGCTCAATAACACTCGGGTAATACCGGCCCGGCTGCAGGGGCACAAGCCCGGCGGTGCCCAGGTAGAAGTATTTTTGCTCGAAGACCAGGGCGACCATCACTGGCTGGCCCTAGTGCGCCCCGGTCGCCGCCTCAAGCCGGGGACGACGGTGCATTTTGGCCCCAACCCCGACCAGCCCGACCTGGTGGCCCAGGTGCTGGCCACTGACCCCGACACCAATGGCCGAGTAGTCAAGTTTGAACCCCAGGGCGGTGAGTCGCTTTTCGCCCTCTTCGAGCGCCTGGGGGAAGTGCCCCTGCCCCCCTACATCACCGACACGGCGGCCTCCCCCGACCAGTACCAGACGGTCTACGCCGACACGCCGGGGGCGGTGGCGGCCCCCACCGCCGGGCTGCACTTCACGCCAGAGCTGTTTGAGCGGCTGGAAGCGATGGGGGTAAGGCGATCGCACATCACCCTCCACGTGGGCGTTGGCACCTTTCGCCCGGTCGAAGCCGACAACATTCTCGACCACAAAATGCACGGCGAATGGATCGATGTCTCGGCTGAAACCGTGGCCCAGATCAACGCCACCCAGGCGCAGGGCGGTCGGGTAATTGCCGTGGGCACTACCGTTGTTCGCGCGCTAGAAGGGGCCGCCCAGGGGGGCGAGCTCCAGCCCTGGCAGGGCAAAGTCAACCTGTTTATCTACCCCGGCTACCAGTACCGAGTGGTAGATGGGCTGATTACCAACTTTCACCTGCCGGGGTCTAGTCTGCTCATGCTGGTCAGCGCTCTGATCGGGCGAGAGCGCCTGCTAGAGCTGTATGAGGAGGCGATCGCCCAAGACTATCGCTTCTATTCCTTTGGCGATGCCATGGTGATTTTGCCCGCAGCCAGCCAGTGATCTAGCCGGTAGTTTGGAGGTCCGTGGTTTGGAGGCCCGTGGTTTGGAGATGGCTGTACGTTCCGGCCAAAAATCTTAGAGCAGCAGGGTGTCAACCTCTAGCAAAAATAAGGGTGGCTCGGATTCACCCAGCGTGACCAGGGTGTTGATACCCCGCAGGTGATTCATCATCAAATAGGTGGCAGGCACCGGGCTAAAAGCCGATTGGCGCGCTCGTTTTAGGCTGGGGATGCCGTCTATCAGCAGGCCCAACAGCCCAAAGCGCGGCGAGTCAACGACCAAAATCGACTGGAGGGGGGAGCTTTGCGCCGCTGCCAATGGGGCTGGCTGGCTGGGGATGAGGGCGCTGGAGCCCGAGAGCAGGGGCGTAGATTGATATATCCGGTCGGCCACATCCATCAGGGGCACATTCTCCTGGTGTAGCTGGGTCAACCCCAGGCCCTGGGACTGATCATCAGCCGCCGGCAGAATCACCCGCCGGGCCATGGCCAGGGGTAGGCAAAACCAGTTGTGGCGGAGCTGAAAGGCAATCAGCCGCAGGGTCGGTTCTTGGGCAGGGCGGCGGCGGTAGCGGGTGAGGGCGGTGGTCATTGGGGGTGGATGGGTG
>QBMN01000256.1 GCA_003241845.1 Shackletoniella antarctica
CAATCACCCAGGGCAGACCCACTCGTCTGCCCTGGGTGATTGTCTGCCCTGGGTGGGTCTATTCTGCGAGGTCGATTTTAGACCTATAAAATGCCCCAGTCAGAACCCATATCTCTCATGGAAAAGGACAGACACATAGGTCTGCCCCTACGAAAACTGCCCCTACGAAAACGTCACCACGCTGCGGATGCTTTCGCCCCGGTGCATGAGGTCAAAGGCAGTATTGATTTCATCCAGCGGCATGACGTGGGTGATCAGGTCGTCGATGTTGATCTTGCCGTCCATATACCAGTCCACAATTTTGGGCACGTCGGTGCGGCCCCTGGCCCCGCCAAAGGCGGTGCCCTTCCACTCGCGCCCGGTGACCAGCTGAAAAGGGCGGGTGCTGATTTCTTCGCCAGCGGCGGCGACGCCCACAATCACGCTCACCCCCCAGCCCTTGTGGCAGCACTCTAGCGCCTGGCGCATGAGGTTGACATTGCCGACGCACTCAAAGCTGTAATCGGCCCCGCCAACCGTTAGCTCTACCAGGTGGGCCACTAGGTCGCCTTCTGTTTCCTTGGGGTTGACGAAGTGGGTCATGCCAAATTTCTCAGCCAGTTCTCGCCGATTGGGGTTGATGTCAACGCCGATGATTTTGTTGGCCCCCACCATGCGGCAGCCCTGGATGACGTTGAGGCCGATGCCGCCCAGGCCAAACACCACCACGTTGGCCCCTGGCTCGACCTTGGCGGTGTTGATCACCGCGCCAATGCCGGTGGTGACGCCACAGCCGATGTAGCAAACCTTCTCAAAGGGGGCGTCGGGGCGAATTTTGGCCAGAGAAATCTCGGGTACTACGGTGTAGTTGGCAAAGGTGGAGGTGCCCATGTAGTGAAACAGCGGCTTGCCGTCGAGGGAAAATCGGCTGCTGCCGTCGGGCATCAGGCCCCGGCCCTGGGTGAGGCGAATGGCCTGACAGAGGTTGGTCTTAAAGCTGAGGCAGTATTCGCACTGGCGGCACTCGGGCACATACAGCGGAATCACATGATCGCCGGGCTTGAGGCTGGTGACGCCGGGGCCAACTTCGGCGACGACCCCGGCCCCCTCGTGGCCCAGCACCGCCGGAAATAGCCCCTCGGGGTCTTTGCCAGACATGGTGTAAGCATCGGTGTGGCAAATGCCGGTGGCTTTGATCTCGACCAGCACTTCACCCTCGCGGGGGCCTTCGAGCTGAACGGTTTCGATGGTCAGGGGTTGGCCTGGGCCATGGGCAACGGCAGCTCTAACATCCACGGGCAAAATCTCCTCTAACACCTTTGTCAGCTAACACCTTTGTCAGCTTACCGACTTTGCGGCCCTTAGGCCACGTGTCAGCGTTCTCAGACAGGCTTCGGCACAATGACCGATGTTGGGGCTAGCCGTCGCCTGTGCCTCCGGATTAGCGGGCATCTTGACCCCATCGGGCTTAGGGCATCTATAAAAATATGGCGCAATTTCTACGGCGATCGCAGCGATCATTTTCCCCGCAGACTCAGTCCGCTGGGTTTACGCTGATTGAAGGATTGATTGTGGTGGTGATTATCGGACTGCTGGCTGCGATCGCCGCCCCTTCCTGGTTTGGGTTTTGGCAGCAGCGCCAAATCAACGCTACCCAAAACATGCTCTACCAAGCGCTACGAGCTACCCAAGCCGACGCCATGCAGCAGCGCCACGAGCGCCGATTTAGTTTGCGTCAGCGCGATGGCTACATTGAATGGGCCAACCATCCTGAATCTATTCCGGCGGCGGGGGTAACAAACTGGCAGCCTTTAATTGAGGGTGTTGTACTCGCCAGCGAAGACAACACCCTCACCAAAAGCGGCGGCATTCACTATACCCGCTTCGACATGCACGGCAATCTAAGAGCCAAGGCCATCGGTGAACAGGGCACTATCACTGTCACCATTACAGGCCAACGAAATACCAACCGCTGCGTGGTTGTTTCTACCGTGTTAGGAGCCATGCGTAAAGGAGAAGGCCAAGCTAAGGCTAATAGCAATGAACGGTTCTGCTACTAACTTCAACCACCCATTTGGAGCAAAACCGAGTTTAATAGATTAGCACCATGATTGGTTAAGGAATGTGGCGATGGCAGAGAGAAATGAAGGCTGGTACGTGGTGCAAGGAGAAGACGGCACCTGCCAGGTGCTCTCTGCCGAAAACGTCAGCCGCGGGCAATTGCAAGATAGTCGCCCTATGTGGGGCCCCTATGCCTCTCAAGACGAGGCGATCGCCCGCCGAGTAGGGCTAATTCGCAGCGGCAAATGTAGCCCGGCCTAGGCTTGCTCTCGATCTAGACTGCTGCAAGCCCTCTCAGGGTGTCGTAGCTCTGCAAAAACCAGCCGTAGGTCTGCTCAATGCCGGTCTTGAGGTCGGTTTTGGCCTGCCAGCCCGCCGCGTTGAGCCGCGACACATCGAGTAGCTTGCGGGGGGTGCCGTCGGGCTTGGTGGCGTCAAACACTAGCTCGCCCTCGTAGCCGACGACGGCTTTCATGGTGAGGGCCAGTTCTTTGATGGATACCTCCTGCCCGGTGCCGACGTTAACGAAATCTACCTCGTTGTAGGTGTTCATTAAAAACACCAGGGCATCGGCCAGGTCATCCACATACAAAAACTCGCGCAGGGGGGTGCCGGTGCCCCACACCGTTACCGTGGGGTCGCCGTTGACCTTGGCCTCGTGGAACTTGCGCATCAGGGCAGGCAGCACGTGGGAGTTGGCCAGATCAAAGTTGTCGTTGAGGCCGTAGAGGTTGGTGGGCATCGCCGAAATGAAATTTACCCCGTACTGGCGGCAGTAGTTTTCGCAGAGCTTGAGGCCGGCAATTTTGGCGATCGCGTAGGGTTCATTGGTTTGCTCTAAAAACCCGGTTAGCAGATATTCTTCTTTCATCGGCTGGGGGCACAGCTTGGGGTAAATGCAGGAAGACCCCAAAAACAGCAGTTTCTCCGCTCCGTAGCGGTAGGCGCTGTGGATGATGTTGGCCTCAATCATCAAATTCTCGTAGAGAAAATCGGCACGGTAGGTGTTGTTGGCCTGAATGCCGCCCACCTTAGCCGCCGCCAGAAAAATATAGTCGGGCTTTTCTTGGGCAAAGAAATCATCCACCGCCGCCTGGTTGCGCAGGTCTAGCTCTTGGCTAGAGCGCAGCACCAAATTTTCATAGCCCTGGGCTTGAAGCGTTCTCACCAGGGCACTGCCCACCAGACCACGGGAGCCTGCGACAAAGATCTTAGATTGAGTATCCATAGGGTTTAGTTCAGATAAAAATTACAAGCAGCCTATGTAGATGGCCGACCCTGATGGCCACGAGTTTGGCACTGGCGACAGCGAATTGCAACTGACTCCCAGCCGAGTTTAGCGGTAGTTCACAATGAAGCCATTAACCCACCTAAAGTTTCTCATTCCTTTGTCCTATGCCCCCATCGCCCACCCCTGACCAGCGCTGGCAATTTTGGATTGATCGCGGCGGCACCTTTACCGATATTGTGGCCCGCCGCCCCGATGGGCAGATTGTGCTCCACAAGCTGCTGTCGGAGAACCCCGATCGCTACGCCGATGCCCCGATCCAGGGCATGCGCGACCTGCTGGGGCTGGGGCCAGAAGACACTATCCCCGCTGCGGCGATTGAGGCGGTGAAGATGGGCACCACGGTGGCCACCAACGCGCTGCTGGAGCGCAAGGGCGATCGCACCCTCCTGCTCACCACCAAAGGTTTCCGCGATGCCCTGCGCATTGGCTACCAAAACCGCCCCGATATTTTCGCCCGCCACATCGAGCTGCCGGAGATGCTCTACGAACGGGCGATCGAGGTCAACGCACGCCTCACCGCCCAGGGCGAGACGCTGGTTCCTTTGAGTGCACAGGAAGAAGAACGGCTGCTCGGGGCACTCCAGGACGCCTACGACAGCGGGATTCGGGCCTGTGCGATCGCCCTCATGCACGGCTATCGCTACCCCGCCCACGAGCGGCGCCTGGGCGAACTGGCTCGCCAGGTCGGCTTTACCCAGGTCTCGCTCTCTCACCAGGTCAGCCCGCTGATCAAACTCGTCAGCCGAGGCGATACGACGGTGGTGGACGCGTATTTGTCGCCGATTCTGCGACGCTATGTGGATCGGGTGGCGGAGCAATTAATGCCTTCGTCTGAGGCACCGCTAGCGGTGTCTCAGACGAAGCTAATGTTCATGCAGTCCAACGGCGGCCTCACGGATGCAGCGCTGTTCCAGGGCAAAGACAGCATTCTCTCTGGGC
>QBMN01000257.1 GCA_003241845.1 Shackletoniella antarctica
CGAAATCACCCCACAGCCTGCCTAGCAAATGGATGCTTTATTTCTTGGAGTACTCAAAGTCAAAGACAGGGTTGTAGTCAGCATCGAGCGCTTCTGGATCTAGAGCCGCTGGCACAGATGTCTCAGAGCCAGGGTAGACGGGGGAGGTAGGTGCAGGGTCTAATCCCTCTAGCTCAGATAGCCCAGCGTCAGCAGCCGGAAAGAAGCGCGTTCCTGATGGTGAGTCATCGGCTGAAAGAGGCTCTAGCAAAAGCCTCAACAGGATGTCTTCGGGAATATCTGTGTCTCTATTCATGGCCTGACGCGGTCTGTCCGGATATTTAAACGTTACAAGCTAACCATTACAAACTAAACGTTGCGAATTTCCCAAGCTTGTTCTAGCAGCTTAGTCCACTGCTTTTGAAACTGGGTGGGGGTCATGGCCAAGATTTTGGCCGCTTCGCCGTCGGCTACGCCCTGCTGTTTGAGGGCTAGCAGCTTAGTCTGTTTGGCGTTGATGGTCTCTTGCAGCTGCTGCCACTGCTGGGTGGTAAGGCCCAGGTTGGTCTCAAGGCCAGCCTCGAGCCACTCGTGCACCAGCTCCCAGTTGTGGGAGAGGGCAAAACGCAGCAGATGGTACTTAAACCGCTGCTGAAGGTAATCGCGCTGGCGGGGGGTGAGGTTGAGCAGCGACTCAATTTCTGGGGTGGGCAGGTCGAGCAGGCGCAGGGTGAAGTAATCGGCGCATTCGTCCTGATTGCGCTCTTTGAGGTAGGCCAGCAGTTCTTCTACCACCCGGCCCCGCAGAGAATTTTCGGGCAGGTCGTCGGCCTGGGCGATCATTTCTTCGCGCACCCGCTGGTGGGAGGCGGCGGGGCGCAGGTCGTCGCCGTCGCCGCCGTAGTCGGTGGCCTGCTCGATATCGATGGCTAGCTCGGGGGGCTGCTGCCGCGAGAAGGTCTGGGCCCGCAGAATAATCAGCTGCTGGCTGCGGCGACCGGGCAGCGGAATGCGGCGCTTGCCGTAGCGCTCTGAGAAAGCCATGAACTCGGCCAGCTCTAGCAGGGTGCGGGGCTGGTAGCGATCGCCGATTTGGTTTTCACGGCGAAAGGCGTTGAGCGCCTCGACGTAGAAGCCCTGCAAGAAGTCTTCGATCAGCCCCAGCCGCGCCTGATAGCTGGTCTGCACCTGGGGCGGGGTAATGTAGCGGTAGACAATGGCACTGAGGGTGCTGTGCAGCTCAACGCGACCCTGGCGCGACCCCAGGTTGTAATACTTCAGGCACTGATCCAAACGATGCTTGCCCAGGGACGTGGCCCAAGACTCGACGTCGCCCGACGCCTGAATGCGATCGCTCTCGCTACAAATGCGCCCAACCTCGGTGGCCAAACGCTGCGATAGCTTCTGACAGCCCCCCTCAGGAGCGCCAGTGCTATTTTTTAATTCTTGGTAGAAAAGCTGGCTAAGCGAATCCACGCTCAACGTACAGATACCCTGACTCAATCTGGCTATCCTCAAAGTGCTACACAAAACAGTGGAGCGATATTCAGGCATTTGTGGTGGTGGATGCAGCCCCTTACAGCCGCCTCAGGGAGCCACCGCACGGGGGCCAGTTTAAGCAACCAACCTTGGGTGACGCCAAGCGTAGCTGGCAACGATATCGGTAGATTAGTGCCGACTGCAAGTTGTTTAGTATCCTAACATTTGCCCGTAATCCCATGGACAAACTCCTAGGAGCTTTGCAGCAGCGCGATGCTAACGTAAAGATGAATAGCAGGTGGCTCAACCCATGCTGCCTCAGCTCTACTGACTCTTGAGACTTAACGCTATGGATCTCGACGCCCAAGTCGCCTCCCTGCAGCAAAGCGCCCCCAACGATGGCGTCACAACCGATGCTATTACCACCATTGCTCCCACTCTCAAGGCGATCGCAGGGCAGCTCAAGCACAACCAATACTACGTGCTGCAAACCCTAGAGCAGGGCTGGATGATGACCACCCTCAGCAACCGCACCCAGCCCAACACTCAAAAGAACATCGTCTACGCCTACCCTACCCTGCAAGACGCCGCCACCAGCCAGTCGGCCAACAAAGACCCCCAGGTGATGGCGCTGCCGGTGCCCGTGGTGCATATTTTGTTTCAGCTGCTGGCCATGCAGCCCATCGACAGCCTGATCTTCTTCGAAACCCCCGGCAAAATTGGACAGGGCGTAGAAATTCGTCGTCAAGATATGCAAGCCCTCATTCAGGCCCAGCTACAGCAACCTCCGCAGGATAGCGCTATCCCCCCCGACATGGTCTAGATCAAAAATTTTCCGCTGAACTGGTACGGGGGATGTGATATCTTAAAAAGCCCGTGGGCGATTAGCACAGTGGTAGCGCGCTTCCTTCACACGGAAGAGGTCACTGGTTCGAAACCAGTATCGCCCATATCCTAATAAAACCCCGAACCCCTTGATTTAGAAGCCCTGAAGGCCTATAAATTAAGGGATTATCAGTTGCGGGTTATTCCCGCCGAGAGAACTGGCCTCGTAACATTTGGTCATTTTTGGGTGCATTTAGCTGCGGTTTGACTATCAGGGTGAGTACATCAGTTCGCTTCTATGTACCCCTTTCGAGCATTGCGCCATGTACAGCAAAAATTCAGGCAGAGCGCCCAAGGGATCCGTTGGCATTGAATCCTTTCGAGGCCGACTGCGGATACGCCTGCCCCGGCATCTTTACGACGGCAAGCAAAAGTATCTCTCCACCGATCTGGCAGACACGGATATCAACCGGAGAGTTGTTGACGCCAAAGCCAAACTCATCGAGTCAGACATCGCCCTGGAGCGCTTTGACTACACCCTGGCAAAATACGGCAAGCCTAAACCGCCCCAGTTAACGGTGCTAGAGCCGCTCAAGCCTCAGAGCATGACGGTCATAGACATCTGGGAACGGTATGCCGCTCACAAGCTGCCCGGTCTAAAAGCCAAAACCCAGGAAAAATATGACAATCTCACCCGGCTGTACCGGAAGCTGGGCGATTTGACTATCGACGAGCCGCTGATAGTCAAACAAAAGCTGGAGCAGCAGCAATTGTAAATTCAAAAATTCTAGGGGCTGAACCCCTTGATACCTCGTTCAGTTCAACCTCCATTGATGGACATTGATCGGCTGAAACGCCCTAAACTCGTTCCGAATTTATTTTTGCTGCGGCGGTGGCAATGGCAATCACCGACGACGCGCAGGCCCCATCTACCGTGTAGCCGCCGCCGTGAAAGTCGAGATAGTTGCACACCCGTCCGGCAATGGTGTTAGACAGCGCCCCCGCCAGGGTGTCTTCGGTCACTATTCCTCCATGGTTTCGCTGAGGGCTGCCGTCACCGCAGCCGATAGCCCCCGAGCCTGGGCAGCGGCCTCCAGAGATTTACGCACATAGGGCCAGCGCAACCGCATCGATAGCGATCGGGTCTGCTCTCCGGTGAGGGTATTGCCCAAAACAACCCCAGAGCTATCTTTGCTGATGGTTTTGCGATCGTAGCCAGCGTCATGTAGTGCCTTCAGGGCCGTATCTAGCGCCAGCCAGTGGACAATATCCGTCGCTTCAACGGTGGATTTAGGAATGCGGTGGGTCGCCCAGTCAAACTCAAACCCGTCAATGACCGATGCGCGGTTTAGGTAGGTTTTGTCAGGGGTTTGAGGGTCGGGGTCGAAATAGTCTGCACTCGGCAGTCGCTGATCTGGCATCGTGCGAAACTGTCGCCGCCGGGCCAGAATGTTTTCCCACAGCTGTTTCAGTGTGTGGGCACCGGGATAGACACACCCCATACCGATGACGGCCACATCAGAAGCTGATGCTGGCCGAGATGAATTGTTGTTATGCTCCACTGGTCGCCTGGATTAGGTTTGCTCTAGCTGAACGAATAACGGTCTAAGCTGGTGAGAAATCTCTACAGGGATAGTCAGGGAATTAAAAACCTAATGGGGTTACTCTCTCACACCATCCTTGCTACAGGCAGTGTTTCTTTAGACATTTTTTCTTTTTCAGTCAATTTTCAGTCAATATTTCCGCCAGGGCCAGTACTACCCATACGTAAAGGTTCATCTCCCCCCTGGCATCAGGCCGATAAATTCCAGTTTTTTTTAAGCTCCATAGAGGTTGCAACTGGGTCATACTAGCGCTCATTGATGAGCACCTGACTCATGGCCCAGCTGGACAAAGCCGACCTCGAACAGATGACGGACGACTACCTTCAGTCGTTAGGGCCAGAGCGTTTAGTGGCGG
>QBMN01000258.1 GCA_003241845.1 Shackletoniella antarctica
GGGGTGGGGGTGGGCAGGTGCTGGATTTCACCCACTCACCCACTCCCTAGGTGTCCCACTTCACCTTAAACAGGCGAAACAGCTCATAGTCTTTAGTGGAAACCACCCGACCGCCCTCGGCCTTCACTAGGGCTGGCCAGCGCGCTAGGTCTTCCAAATACACCTCGGCCCCAAGGTAGGTTTCGAGAATGGCCCAGCTCTCTGCCAACTCGGCGTCGGGGTTGAGGGCGTCAAACAAAAACCAGCCGCCGGGCTTGAGAACTTTTTTTACCTGCTGGATCACCGTGGCCCAGTAGTCGGCGGGGTAGTAGCAGCTCACCCCGGTGGCAATCACCAGGTCAAAGCTCTGGGGTTCGTATTCAAGCCGGTGGGCCGGGGCCTGGGTGACGCCCTTAAACAGCTTTGAGTTGAGCTGGGGGCCACGGGCGGTGAGGGCAGCGCAGGCCACCGCGCTCACGTCATGGCCGTGGAACAGGGCCTCCCAGTCGCGCCAGGGATAGATCAAAAAACTAATGCCGCAGCCGATGTCGAGACAGCGATCGCGCTTACGAGGCTTCACCGCCTCCCAAAAGGGGGTCGAGATGCGCGGCGTTAGGGTGCCTGCAATCCAGTCTTGAAACACCGCCATCTCTTCGACCTCGGGCGGCAGGTCAAAGGCCTTACCGCCAAACTCCTGGTCGTAGCGCCGGGCTACCGCCTGCAGCTGGGCACCCCAGGGAGATGGGTCAACACCGGGAAGACGGCTGATTTTCTCTTTGCTCATCCCTTCAGGGCTCGGCTAAAGTTTTCGCGGTACGGCTTGTTGAGGGCCAAAAACAGCGGCCATAGCACCGTAAACTTCACCTTGCCGTCGGTAAAGTTGGTGCGGTTAAACCCTGTCCAAAACTTAAATGCCCCGCCGCCGTAGATACCGGCCAGCAAAAGCGCGATCAATGTACTCATAGTCACTGCTCCTTTTTACCCTGTCATCTATGCTTCTACAATACCAACGTAATACCGACGTTGACCCACGGTGCCGTTCTGTGGCTTGCAATCAGTTGACCTAGGCAGGGAGCTGAGGTCACACTCAAACCTCGACTGCTTGAGTTGCGGCCCAGATTTGTGGCCCAGACTTGCGGCCCAGATTTGCGGCCCAGATTTGCGGCCCAGATTTAGATACAGATCTCACCTGGGATAGAGATGGAAATAGTCCATTTACCCTAATCTATCCTCGGATAGGTCAGGCCCGGCTTAAGGTAATGGGTATCCAGATTAGTGTAAGGTTTGTGGCATCTGTCTGAGGGCAGGCGTTAAACCCAAGGGATAGTTAGTAGCAGGAAGGAGATTATATGCGTGCAGTGCTGATGGCTGGTGGTTCGGGGACTCGGTTACGACCCCTAACCTGTGATTTGCCCAAGCCCATGGTGCCCATCCTCAATCGCCCCATTGCTGAACATATTGTCAACCTACTCAAGCGCAACGGCATCAACGAGGTGATCGCCACCCTGTTCTACCTGCCCGACGTGATGCGCAACCACTTTAGCGACGGGCGCGACTTTGGCGTGCAGATGACCTACGCCGTTGAAGAAGACCAGCCCCTGGGCACGGCGGGCTGCGTGAAGAATATTGCCGACCTGCTGACGGAGACATTTTTGGTGATCAGCGGCGACAGCGTCACCGACTTTGACTTGCGCGCCGCCGTTGAGTTTCATAAGCAAAAAGGCTCTAAGGCCACCCTGGTGCTGACCCGCGTGCCCAACCCGATTGAGTTTGGCGTGGTGATCACCGATGAGGAGTCTCGCATCAAGCGCTTTCTAGAAAAACCCTCCACCAGCGAAATTTTCTCCGACACGGTAAATACCGGCACCTATATTCTCGAACCCGAGGTGCTCGACTACCTGCCCGCCAACGAAGAGTCAGACTTTTCCAAAGACCTGTTTCCGCTGCTGCTGGAGAAGGGCGAGCCTATGTATGGCTACGTGGCCGACGGCTACTGGTGCGATGTTGGCCACTTAGAGGCCTACCGCGAGGCCCAGTACGATGCCCTGCACCGCAAAGTTTTGGTCGATTATGCCTACCCAGAGACATCCCCCGGCGTTTGGATCGGTGACAATACCCAGATAGATCCAACGGCTGAGCTTCACCCGCCGGTGATGATTGGCAACAACTGCCGTATTGGCGCTCGCACTGTACTCGAACCGGGCACGGTGATTGGCGACAACGTCACCATCGGCAACGATGCCGACCTGAAGCGACCGATCGTGTGGAATGGAGCCGTTGTCGGCGATGAGGTACACCTGCGGGCCTGCACCATCGCTCGGGGCGCTCGGGTTGACCGCCGTTCCCACGTGCTGGAGGGGGCGGTGATTGGCCCCCTGTCGACGGTGGGCGAAGAGGCGCAGATTAGTCCTGGTGTGCGGGTCTGGCCGAGTAAGCAAATCGAGTCGGGTGCAACGTTGAACATCAACCTTATTTGGGGCAATACGGCCCAGCGCAATCTGTTTGGCCAGCGGGGGGTAGCGGGGCTAGCCAATATCGACATTACCCCCGAGTTTGCGGTCAAGCTGGGGGCGGCCTATGGGTCTACCCTCAAGCAAGGCTCCTACGTCACCGTGTCGCGGGATCAGCGCAGCATTTCGCGCATGGCGTCGCGATCGCTGATTGCGGGCCTGATGTCCGTCGGCATCAATATTCAAAACCTAGAGGCGACGGCGATTCCGGTAGCCCGCAGCGTGCTGGCCCAGATGGGAGTGGCCGGGGGCATTCACGTGCGCCTGCACCCCGATCGCCCCGACTACCTGCTGATCGAGTTCTTCGACGAGAAGGGCATCGACATTCCCAAGGGCAAAGAGAAAAAAATCGAGGGCGCTTACTTTAAAGAAGATCTGCGTCGGGCGGCCATCCACGAGATCGGCACAGTTACCTACCCCGCTGGGGTGGTCTCGACCTACATCACCGCCTTTGAAAAGCACCTCAACGTTGAAGCAGTCACCAACAGCCAGGCCAAGGTGGTGATCGACTACCTCTACGCCGTCTCTGGGGCGGTGCTGCCCCAAATTTTGGGCAAGTTTGACTGCGACGCGGTGGTGCTCAACGCCAGCATGCGCCAGGTCGCCCTCTCCAACGACGAGCGCGAGGTGATGCTGGGCCAGCTGGGGCAGGTGGTGCAGTCGCTGCGGGCCACCTTTGGTGCCCAGGTGTCGGCCAACGGCGAGCAGCTGATCTTGGTCGATGAAGTGGGCACCCGCATTCGCGGCGAAGTGCTCACCGCCCTGATGGCCCACATGATGCTCACCACCCACCCCCGAGGCACCATTGTGGTGCCGGTGCACACCTCCGGGGCGATCGAGCACATCGCCCGTCGCCACGATGGCCAGGTGATTCGCACCAAGGCCAACCCCACCGCCCTGATGGAGGCCTGCCAGACCAACCCCAACGTGGTGCTGGGCGGCAGCGGTGAAATGGGCTTTATCTTCCCTGAGCTGCACCCCGGCTTTGATGCCATGTTCTGTATCGCCAAGCTGATCGAGATCTTGAGCCTGCAGCAGCGATCGCTGGGTCAAATCTGGTCAGACCTGCCCCGCATGGCCTACCGCATGCAGACTCTGCGCTGCCCCTGGACGGTTAAGGGTGCCCTAATGCGCTATTTGGTGGAAGAAACCCCCCAGGATCGGCTCGAACTGATCGATGGGGTTAAAATCTTGGGTGATAACTCCGACGACTGGGTGCTGGTGCTGCCCGATGCTGGTGAGCCTCTGGTGCACCTTTACGTCAACAGCGATAACCGCGAGTGGCTCGATGACACCATGACTAAGTACCAAGACCACGTCCAAAATTTCATCGAAAAAGAACAGGGCATTAAGGAGACCATGGCGCTATGAACAACTGCCTGATGATGGCCGAGATCGTGCAGTCGCCCCAGCTGCGCTACACCTCAGACAACCAAACTCCTGTGGCCGAGTTTATGGTGCAGTTTCCGGGTCTGCGGGAGGGCGACCCCTCGTCGCAGATGAAAGTGGTGGGCTGGGGCAATCTGGCCCAAGACATTCAGGCCCAATACCAGGCGGGCCAGCGGGTGATGCTCGAAGGCCGTCTGGGCATGAATGTGATCGAGCGCCCCGAGGGCTTTAAAGAAAAGCAGGTGGAAATGACCGTGCAGCGGATCTACAACGTGAGTGAGCTGGGCACCATGCCCATGGCCCCACC
>QBMN01000259.1 GCA_003241845.1 Shackletoniella antarctica
GTCTGGCCTTCTTTATGGTTAACCTCTCCCATTGTCTGCTCAAGTCGTTTCGCCTCAACCATCCCCAGGCCTCCATCCTCGACCTCAAGGCCTATGCTCGCGGCCATCGCTATGCCGCAGAAATCATCAATCTCCTTCCCCAAAAACCCAAACCCGGTTTCTGGTCACAAGCCCTCAACCGCCTAACCAACCTAGGACGCATTCATCCTGCTCCTAGCCTGCCTAACTCTGCCTAATTTGGCGAAGGTATTGACACCTGACGGTGGGGCTGCCCCTGGCGATCTAGATACTCTACTTCGACCGAGCGGTGGCGGGGCACCCGACCGCGCACCCCCGGCACGCTGAGACAGCCCTCCCAGCCCAGTTCGCTGTTTTCGCTGGCGGCCACTAGACGCGGGTTAATCAGCACCGTAGGTGCCATGAGGGGGGCGCGGGGGTAGCGCAGGTTGGGGCGCGAGGCCACCACCAAAATCTGCACCGACCAACCCATCTGAGGGGCCGCAATGCCCACCCCGTTGGCGGCTTGCACGGTCGTTAGGAGGTGATCGATCCGCTGCTGCACCTGGGGAGCATGGACATCGACCACGGGCCGGGCCACCTGGCGCAGCCCCGGATGTCCCAGGGTAAGTACGGTGGCGTGGGGGCGCGACTCTGGGGACGAGGGGAAGGACATAGGCACCAATGGGTCAACGACTATCCTGTGTTTATGGGTGTTTATGGGTGTTTATGGCCCTGTTCAGAAATATAGATGTAGCCATTGTATACATCTGCTCCCAGGAGCGAAGAACCTGTGCTTCAATAGACCAACGGGTTGCCCTAGCCCCTGACCCTGGCGAAGTTGTCAAGGATCCGCTTACGGGGTAAAACGCTAGATGTAGGATTAAGGATATTTTTTGCCTATATATCTAGTACCCTAAAGATCCCCCTGGAGCTAAGATCCTCTAGAACAAGTCACACAGAATGCTTTGCTCTAGGTGGGACTAAGCTAGCCTCGGCTCAATTGTCCCCAGTTGTTTAAGTGGAAGAGGGCTAGGTATAAAAAGGCTGGGTACAGGAAGCTCAGGCCAAGGGGTTTTAGTCATCGGGTCTACGTCATCGTCGTGCTCTACTTACCGCTTAAAGTTTAGGTCGTTCGCGCTGAAAGTCTAGGTCGTTCAAAGTCTGGGTCGCCCAAAATCTAGGTCGCCCAAGGTCTAGGCCTCTCAGAGGCTAAGCATGAAAGCCCTGGGATAGTTTCTAGTCTCAGCCTGCCTGTGACAGGGGAGATGGCAGCCCTGATTAACTCACTTGTTTGATATATCTGCCCTTGGGCAGCGTCTGTTTATGAGGTAAACCGTGGATCAGGCCCTGAATCGGCTGTGGGAAGAGGTGTTGAGCCAGCTTCAAGTGGAGCTGAGCCACCCCACCTTTGAAACCTGGATTAAACCAGCCCAGGCGCAAACGCTGAGCGATCGCGCCCTGGTGATTTCAACCCCAAACCCCTTTGCCCGCAACTGGGTGCAAAAGCACTATGCGGGCACCATTACCCAGGTGGTGAACAACATCTTGGGCAAGGTCATTGAGCTACAGGTAACGGTGGTGCCCGACGGCGAGAACGGCTCCTCGGCGCTGCTGCCCATGGCCGAGGTCAACTGGCCCTCAGCGGCTCCGGCCATGCCCATGCGCCCCGCCCGGCCCTCTGCCCGGCAGCAGCTGCCGGGTCGTCCGTCACCCGCAGATCTACCGGCCCCCGCCCAGGAAAACTACAACGACCTCAACCCCAAGGCGGTGTTTTCTCGCTTTGTGGTGGGGGCCAACAACCGCATGGCCCACGCAGCGGCCCTAGCGGTGGCCGAGTCGCCGGGGCGCGAGTTTAACCCGCTATTTCTCTGCGGTGGGGTGGGGTTGGGCAAAACCCATCTGATGCAGTCGATCGGGCAATACCGTCAGGAGATTGCTCCCCAGGCGCGGGTGGCCTATGTCTCGACCGAGCAGTTTACCAATGACCTGATCACCGCCATTCGCCGCGACAGCATGCAGCACTTCCGCTCCCACTACCGGGATGTGGATATTTTGCTGGTGGATGACATTCAGTTTATCGAGGGCAAGGAGTACACCCAGGAGGAGTTTTTTCACACCTTTAACACCCTCCACGAGGCGGGCAAGCAGATTGTGCTGGCCTCAGACCGGCCCCCCAACCAGATTTTGCGCCTGCAGGACCGGCTGATCTCGCGGTTTTCCATGGGGCTGATCGCCGACATTCAGCCCCCCGACTACGAGACCCGCATCGCTATTTTGCAAAAGAAGGCGGAGTACGAGCAGGTGCATCTGCCCCGCGAGGCAATCGAATATATTGCCGCCAGCTACACCTCTAATATTCGCGAGCTGGAGGGGGCGCTGATTCGGGCGATCGCCTACACCTCGATCTTGGGCCTGCCCATGACCGTTGAGCACCTGACGGCGGTGCTCAACCCGCCGGGCAATCGCGTTGAAGCCTCTCCCGGTGCCGTGCTGGCGGCGGTGGCCGAACGGTTTGGTGTGCCGGTAGACGACCTCAAGGGGGCCTCGCGCCGGCGCGAGATCAGCCAGGCTCGCCAGGTGGGCATGTATCTGATGCGGCGGCACACCGGCCTCAGTCTGCCTAAGATTGGCGCGGCCTTTGGCGGCAAAGACCACACCACGGTGCTCTACAGCTGTACCAAGATCGAGAAGCTGCTCAAGCGCGACTTAGATCTGGCCCAGACGATTCGACAGCTGGGCGATCGCATCAGCCTGGCAGAGCGTGGCCGGTAGGGGAGTGGCTGAAAGGGGAGTGGCTGAAAGAGGACTATCGCGATCGCAACAGCGGCACCCAGCGAAATGTGACCTGGTGCAGGCCGACGGCCCAGGCGATCGCCAGCAGCCAGCCGCCCAAAATATCGCTGGGGTAATGCACCCCCAGGTAGACCCGGCTAAGGCCAATGACCAGGCCAAACAGACCGCCCAGCCCGATTAGCCAGGGGCGTTTGGGGCTATCCCAATTGATTAAAATCAGGGCCAGCACAAAGGTCATCGAGTAGGTGGCGTGGCCGCTGGGAAAGCTGAAGTCAGGATTAGGGGGAACCCCATCCCACAGGGTGGGTCTGACTCGGTGCCAGAGCAGTTTGGCCGTCAGGTTTAGCCCGGCGCTGCCTGCCATCGCCAGAGCAAAATAGCCCGCCACTAGCCAGCGACGGCACCAGAGGGCCAGGGCAATTAGCACGACTGAGGCGGGCAGCACGCCCCAGTAGGTACCCAAGTCAGTGATCGCAACCACACTGCGATTTAGCGCCGGGCTGGCATATCGGTGCAGACGCAGCAAAAAAGCCGCATCCCAAGCGAGCAGGGTGGGGTAGGCGGCCACCAGCAGCCCGAGCAAGACCAGCGCGACTAGGGCTACCAGGGGTAACCCCAGACCCCACCAAAGGGATCTGACCGGCAGGGGGGTAGGGCCTGATTGTTGCATGGGGGCGGCGAGGTAGATGGGGGTATTTTATCAAGTCATTTCCTAGGCCGAAACCCAGGAGGAATGGATGTCTGCTTGGGTGTCCAAGGTCTCCAGTGGGTGATCTAGCCTGCTAAGCCTGGTATCTGGGTTGCGGTCTGACTCGGTATCGAGCGGCAAGGGATTCATTCTAACTGGGAGTGTTGACGGCAGAAGTGGGGGCGACTGAGGCCCGCCCAGCCGCCACAGTCTAAAATCCTCCCTTCCCGTACAATCAGTACGCACCCCCAACCAAAATCATTCCATGAGCGAAATTGTAATTCTGGCCCTGGTGGGCGTGGCGGCGGGTGTGCTGGGCGGCATTTTGGGCATTGGCGGCGGCACAGTTATGGTGCCGGTGATGGTGGCCCTGGGGCTATCAGGGGTGGAGGCAGTGGGCACCAGCACCCTGGCAATTTTGGTAATTGCCTTGGTCGGCAGCCTGCAAAACTGGCGCATGGGCTTTCTCAACTTCAAGCATTTGCTGCTGCTGGGGCTACCGGCGGTGGTGACAGCTTGGTTGGGCACTCGGCTGGCGACGGCGTTTCCGGAGGATGTTTTGCTGGCGGTGTTTGGCCTGTTTCTGCTGCTGAATATCTACCTGGTGAATCTCAAAAAGCAGATTGTGGCGCGGGCTAAACATCGTGAGTCGCTGGCCCAAGACCTTCCCGATCAAAAGCCCGCCAAAGAGATCAACCCGAC
>QBMN01000025.1 GCA_003241845.1 Shackletoniella antarctica
CCCTACCCCCCCGACTTAGAGACCATAACGCGCCCTTTTGAGGCCATTCGAGCCGACTTTGAAGCTCTGGTAGACCGCACCGTGCTGCTCGACTTCACCCTTGAAGAAGACGGCTTTGACCCGGTTTTCTACGGCCTTGAGGCGCTGCGCGACGCCCTCGCCGACCTGCTGCCCGAGGCCGAGGCCCAGGCCCTCTACCAGCTGCTCGATGAGCAGGCCGAGGCCGCTAACCAACTTGGCGCCCTCTACCGCGACGTGGGTCGCCACTATATTTCCGCCTTCGCGGTGATCGCGGCTACCCTGGGGGCGGTGCCCTTACCCTTTGCCACCATGCCGGTGCTCACGGCGCTTCAGGTGTCGATGGTGGGGCTATTGGGCAAACTCTATGGTCAAACCCTCAGTCCTTCTCAAGCGGGCGGGTTGATCAGCGCGATCGCAGGCGGCTTCTTTGCCCAGGCCATCGGGCGCGAACTGATCAAATTCATCCCCGGCTTTGGTAGTGTGGTCGCCGCCTCTTGGGCCGCTGCCTACACCTGGGCCTTGGGCGAAGGGGCCTGCGTCTACTTTGGCGACCTGCTCGGCGGCAAAAAACCTGATCCCAAAAAGATTCAAACCGCCATGGCAGAAGCCTTTACTGCTGCCAAAGAACGATTCAAAACTGGGTCAGCCGACGCCAGTCATCCCAGCGCTAAGGAATCCTAGGTTCGGCTAGGCATCCTGGTCGCCGCCATGACGTTTACGCCATGCTGCCAAACCCATGCCCACTAACCCAGGCAATAGTGCCGGGGCGGGTACAGGGGTAGGCTCTATAGTCAGATCGATTTTGAAGCCCAGCTGTCCAGGAATCGAAGTCAGGTTAGGGGCATCCCCTGGAGCAAATCCTAAAGGAAACACTACGTCAATCCAGTTACCTGCCAGCAGCTTAACCATAGGATCTTTGCCTTTGCGGAAGGCTAAGCTGCCCGCAAGGGGAGTGATCTCAAAGCCAGTCACACGATTCTGTCCCGGTTGGCCAAAGCTGGGGGCTAGGAATCGATATATGTCTTTTCCAGAGGTGACATTGCCAAATCGGGAGTTTAGGGTGAACGAGATAGAGTTATTACCCAGATCAATATCCCAAATGCCGCCAAATTGCTCAAGTTCTATATTTGAGCCAACAACTGCAACGTCGGTCGGCCCTTGAAAAATCTCAGGGTCTAAATCGTCTTTATCGAGGAGGTTTGTGACTGTGACCGTGTTGCCCAGCGAGAATGCCTGAGCCGAGTCAGCCAAAATCATGCCCAACATCAGGGCAGTGCCAACTGCCAGGCCAAGGCCTGCGAGTTTCTCCTTCATCTGCTTCTCCGGAGCGGGGGCTTTAAATACTTACGAGAGGCAGATGCACCGTCCGGGTAACTCGCGATTTTAAAGCTGCTGGCAGAAACTGTTGGCAACCCTGCCAGCGAAAAATTCATGCTCCGGTCACGTTCTAACAAAAAACATGGGGGTTCTGCGGGTCTTTGGCTAGAAAGTTTGCCAAGCCTTGACAAATCCATCAGTAGTCTCCCCTATGCAGCCAACCGGTGAATCCATCCTCGCGAGTGCCAAGTTTTGCCTGGCCCAGGAAGATGTCTCGCAGCAAATATCCCAAGCGGTGTCGACCGATACAGAGGATTGACCTCGTTCAATCGAAGCTATAGCCATATGGCAAGAACACCCGTGAGTTCTGCTCTCGCCAGCGTGGATAGCTCTAGAGCTGATGTGCCCAACCAGGCCCGACTGCTGCTTGACTTGCAGCGGGTCAACAAAATTGCCCAGCGGCTGTCAGGATGTTTGGAAACAGAGACCGTTGCTCGCTTTGTCACCGACGGCCTGGTTGACCAGTTTGGCTGCGCCTTTGCCCGCATCTGGGTGGTAGAACCTGACCAAACTGCCCTGCGGCTGGTGGCCTCGTCGGGGTTGTATACCCACACCAACGGCTCCTTTGCACGGGTGCCCATGGGGGCCTATAAGGTGGGCAAAATTGCCCAAAACCGGGTGCCTTTTCTCAGCAATCGCCTGGCCGAAGAGGCCTGGGTGAAAGACCGTGACTGGGCGATCGCCAACCGCATCCAGGGGTTTGCAGGCTATCCGCTGATGACCGGCGATCGCGTCATTGGCGTACTGGCCACCTTTAGCCACAGCCCTATGGCGGCAGAATTTTTAGAGGTGTTGCAGGTGCTCTGCATGACCGCCACCGTCGCCCTAGATGCGGCCCTGAGGGTAGACATCAAGCAGACCCTGGCGCAAGTCTCGGCTCGACCGTCGAGCCTATCTGACCAGCTCGCCACGATTTTGACCAGCACTACTATGGCCCTGGTGGGCACCGAAACCTCGCTGCCAGCGGCTACGGGCTATATCTTTGTGCAGCTAGCAGAGTTGCTCAACGACGTTGACTGCGACTACGCCCGGCTAGTGTACGGCGCCGCAGAGGTGGTGCTGGAGGCTATTGTCGCAATACCGACGGTTGCTACACTGACAGCTTCGACACCGACAGCTTCGACACCGACAGCAGACAGCGCCGATACGGCTGAAGCGATAGGTGCCCGCTGGCGATCGCACTGCCACCAGCTTGATTTTATGGCCAGCTGTCTGGGAGGTACTTTTCAGACCCAGCCCGGCCCCCGGCAGCAGATGGTGCAACTGTCCCTGCAAATTCCCTACGGTGACGGGCTAACGGGCACTCTGGTCAGCATTCAGTGCACCACAGCGCTGGTGCAGGTGGCGCTCACCGGCATGGCCTACAAAGCCAGACTCACCCCGAGCGACCCCGCCGACCCCGCCGCCGTGGTCATTACCGACAGCATCGCCGTTGCCCAGAGTGCCACCCAGGCTATTTGGGTGCGGGTTAATGGCTCTAGCCTGCCCCCCGCCCAGGTCAGAGCCGTAATCGACTGGACGGTCGATGCTGAGCAGCTCGCGCAGATAGTACAGCTTGTGGTCCAGGGCAAGTCGGTAGCAGCTATGCCCACCGCCGATCTGCCGCGCCCATCGGAACGAGAGCAGGAGATTATGGCGCTGCTAGCGCAGGGGTTGCGCGATCGCGACATCGCCAACCGCCTTTACATCAGCGAAAGTACAGTAAAATTCCACATCAACAACAGCCTCACCAAGCTCCAGGCCAAAAATCGCTACCAGGCCGTCTACCAGGCCGCCATCCAAGGGTGGATTTAGCAGCCCGAAGCTCTTGACTGGGCTGTCCAGAGGATTGCTTGACCTGGGTACGTTAGATCTAAAACGTGAGCCAGACAACCCTGGCGTTAGGAGCACAAACCAATGGATGATCTAATTAGCCTGCTTGTTCAAATTTTAATTGCGATGGCCTGTGCCTTTGCCGCCAATGTTCTAGTGCCCAGACAGGTACCCGGCAAGCTTTTAGGCCTGGTGATCATTGGCCTAATTGGCGTGTTTCTGGGCCAGTGGGTGGCCAGCTATCTGCTTCAGCAATACAGCTTCACCCCGCCCTGGCTGACCTGGAGTTTTCAAGGGGTGCCGGTGGTGCCCTCTATTATTGGCTCCACCATTGTGCTCTACGTGGTGACGGCCTTTCTTAGCTGGGGTCGCTACGGCAATCGCTAGGGGATTAGGCGACTTCTGGAAAATAGTTTCCCCATGGTAGGCAGTGCCCACCCTACAGAGGCTACAGTCGCTGGACTTAAAGCTGGTATCTGCTTTCCTGGAAATCTCCTTAGTCGCTAAGGATTCCTACATCCTATGGCCCTGGGCATTAGACCTGGGCGCTAGCGATCGCTATACCGCTCCTCCGCCCAGGGTTCGCCCCGTCGATGGTAGCCGTTGCGCTCCCAAAACCCCAGGGCCGGGTCGGCTAAAAACTCTATGCCGCTAATCCACTTAGCGCTTTTCCAAGCGTAGAGATGGGGCACCACTAGCCGCACAGGGCCGCCGTGGTCGGGGGGCAGCGGCTCCCCAGAGAGGGTGTGGGCCAGGAAATTCTCGGGCCGGTTAAAGTCTGCCAGATCCAGGTTGGTGGTGTAGCCGCCGTAGCAGTGCAGCATCACGTGGGCCGCTGCTGGCTCCACCGTAAGCTGCGCCATCAGGTCGGTGACGCGCACCCCGCGCCAGGTCACGTCTAGCTTTGACCAGGTAGTTACGCAGTGAAAGTCAGCGGTAAACTCGCTCTGGGGCAGCGCCATCAGGTCGTCCCAGGTCAACACCTGAGCCTCAGCCAGGCCGCTGATGGTCAGCGACCAGTCAGGTGCAGCGATCGCCGGAGTATCCCCATAGGTGAGCACCGGAAACCCCTTCGCCAGGTGCTGGCCCGGCGGAACTCGATCTGCTAATTCGGGGCCAGGTTTGTGAAAGAACTTACCAGCCATAGATGCCTCACTGACTAGGGCAGTTCCATTGTCGCTCAACCCATGGCAACCCGATAATGTCTCAGGCAAAATTTAGGGCGTATGAGAATGGATGTATGGAAAAATAGGGGCTAAGCCGCGAAGTCCCGGATCAAGCGCTTGAGCCAGTGGCGCGATCGCACATCCACATAGCCTTTACATCGTGAGCACTGACGAATGCCCCGCACCCCAATGTGCAGCAGATGTTGATTGTTGCAGTGAGGACAATGGTGTTGCTGAGCCATAGCTTTACTTAGAAATAGCTTTATTTAGAAAAAAGGCACCAAAAATTGAAGTTGACAGTCTGGATGGAGATCAGCTGGGGGTTTACGATCCTGACACTGCCATTGTGAAAGCTGGGGCTTGGTTTTAAGGGTGCCCAGAGACAGTGTTTAAATCGTCTCCAAAGCCCAACCCACCCCCATATCAAAACCGCACCCTAGCCCTTCAGCTAGAGTGCGGTTGATATCTGTCAGATCTTTCGGCTTAGGCCTAGTCGATTTGAGACGTAGCCAGGGTGGGCAGCTCAGCCACTGTCACCTTGGGAGCCGACAGAATGTGGGTGTAGAGGGGCGAAGTCGGTGCGGCTGCCAACAGGGTCTGCTGCACCCGGCTTGCCACCTCAACGGTTTTCGCGTCGTACACCTGGGTGGCCAGCTTGGGGTAGAGACCGATACCGATAATGGGCACCAGCAGACAGGCCGCCACAAAGGCTTCCCGAGGGCGAATGTCAATGATGTTTGGCGCTTTGGCCACAACCGCACCGGCATCACCGTAGAAGATCCGGCGCAGCATCGACAGCAGGTAGATGGGCGATAGCACCACACCGACCGCAGCGCCAATGATAATCACCGTCTTAAAGGTCGTGCTGTAGACATCGCTGGTAGCCATGCCCAAGAACACCGCAATCTCGCTAACAAAACCGCTCATGCCGGGCAGAGCCAAGGACGCCATCGAAGCCGCTGTGAAGAAGGCAAAGCTGGTCGGCATCTTGCGAGCTATACCACCCATCTCATTCATATCGAGGGTTTGGGTGCGCTCGTAGGTCACCCCAGAGAGGAAGAACATCACCGCCGCAATCAACCCGTGAGAGATCATTTGCAGCACGGCACCGCTCATGCCTAGGGTAGTGAAAGTAGCACAGCCGATCAGCACAAATCCCATGTGGGCCACTGACGAGTAGGCCATGCGGCGCTTGAGGTTGTCTTGACCAAAGGCCGTTATAGACGCGTAGATCACATTGACCACGCCGAGAATGGCCAGGAAAGGCGCAAAATAGAGATGGGCGTCGGGCAGCATCTCAATATTCATGCGAATCAGGCCATAGCCCGCCATCTTTAGCAGCACCCCGGCTAAAATCATTGACACCGCCGCAGGCGCTTCACTGTGGGCATCGGGCAGCCAGGTGTGCAGGGGAAAGATCGGCAGCTTGACCGCAAAGGCCACCAAAAAGGCTGCGTACACCCATAGCTGGAAGGTCAGGCTGTAGTCTTTCTGGGCCAGCTCCGTCAGGTTAAAGGTGACGGTATCGCCGTAGAAGGCCATCGCTAGGGCCGCTACCAGAATGAAGATGGACCCAATGGCCGTGTAGAGAATAAATTTAGTCGCTGCATAGAGGCGTTTTTTGCCGCCCCAGATGGAAATCAGCAGGTACACCGGCACCAGCTCCAATTCCCACATAAAGAAGAACATAACCAAGTCTTGGGCCAAAAACACCCCAACCTGGGCGCTATACATCACCAGCAGCAGGCTGAAATAAAGGCGAGGGCGGCGAGTGATATTCCAAGACGCCAAAATGGCCAGAGTAGTCACCAGACCGCTCAGCACCACCAGCGGCATGGCCAAGCCGTCGGCCCCCAAAGACCAGGTGAGACCCACCTGGGGCACCCAATCGTAGCGCTCAATCAGCTGTAGCCCAGGCTGGTTAAGGTTGTAAAAATTAGCAAACGTGTAGAGAATTAACGAAAACTCGATGAAGCCAATGCCCAGAGCGTACCAGCGCAGGGTTTGCCCATTGCGATCAGGCAGCACCGGTATCGGCAAAATTGCCAGTAAAGGCAACAAAACTAGGGTCGTCAGCCACGGAAATTGTTCGGTCAGCATGACAATTCGCGTGAGTACTACAACAAAACAGCCAGCGCATTCAGGTTCCGGTTTTAGTGTCGGTTTGAGGCGGACACACACCTTGGGCAGACATCTTTTGACAAAATGACCTACCAATGCTGTTCGCGGCGGCCTACCCTAGGCGAGGAGGTCGGAGGACTTCAGCGAGCGAGTTGTGGCCCTAGAGCGTACAACAGAGAAACAAACCGGACGACAGGTCGATAGAGAGATATACCTATCTGTGCGCTCGTTTTTAGTATAAGAAACTTAATAAACATTTGATAAGTAATTTTCGGCGAAAATCTCAAAATATTGATACTCAGAGGCCTGTCATGAAAGTACTGCAAGGCTTTGAGCTGCTTTTCACATTTGAATTAATCAGAATTATCATTCACATTTAGATACGTCAATATCTAAATTGTTACATTCCAGCCTCTGGCCCAGGGTTGAGGCGTGGTTTCTGGCGTGGGCCAGAGGCTGCTGAGAGGGGCTAGGTGAAGGTAACCTGTGCTCCGCTGGTCTCTAGGGCCAGCACATGGCCCTGAACTTTTTGGCCCAACTGCTCCCAGGTGTTGACCATCGCCGTGGCCACCGCCGCACTGTAAACCGCTGGGGCTAGGGCCAGCAGCGTCGGCCCTGCGCCGCTAATCACCAGGCCGTAGGCACCCGCCTCTAGGGCGGCGGCGGCAACGGCATCGTAGCCAGGGATCAGCGTTTGGCGGTAGGGCTGATGAATGCGATCGCCCATCGCCTCCCGTAGCCAGTCGCCTCGACCCGTCTCTAGCCCGCGCAGCAGCAGCCCCAGGTGAGCGGTGTTAAAAATGGCGTCGGCCCGGCTGTAGGTGGCAGGCAGCACCCGGCGAGCAGCGGCAGTAGACAACTCAAAATTGGGGACAGCCACGACGGGAATAATGTCTTTGTGCCAGGCCAGGGGGCATAGGGTTGAAATGCCATGCTCACCGGTAACGGCGAGTTGGCAGCCGCCGACAAGGGCCGGTACGACGTTGTCGGGGTGCCCCTCAAGGGCGATCGCCATCTCCACTAGCGCTGCCTGAGCTAGGGGGCGATCGCGCAGCCCGTTGGCCCCCAGCAGCCCGCCGACAATAGCGGTCGATGAACTGCCCAGCCCGCGCGCCAAAGGTACATCTAGATCGACGGCAATCTCGACGGCGGGCACCGCCAGGCCCTGCTGCTGATAAAAGTAGGCAAAGGCTTTGTAGGCTAGATTCGAGGCATCCGTAGCGACCCGCCCGGCATCCAGGCCTCTGACTGTGATGGCGACCGTTCCCGGCGCGCGATCAGTCGACGTGAAGTGGAAGCGGTTGTAAAGCGTCAGGGCTGCGCCCAAACAGTCAAAGCCGGGGCCGATGTTAGCGGTGGTGGCGGGCACAGTTACAGACACAGATGTTGACACCGCAAAAGCCTCCGGTAGTTTAGGAACGCACTTTAGGAACGCAGTTTAGGAACATTTGCCAAAGCCAGTATCTCTTGTTACGGGCCATCATTCCAGCCTGTGGAGCGCGGATGTCCCAGTCCTCCGGGCGTTTCTATTAGGATAGAAGGCAAATATCTAAGGGCTGTTTAGGAGACCGCATGATGGTAATAACGACATTGGGTCAATGGGGATTAAGGGCCGCCCTGGGCTTTGGCCTGGTCGCCTTGGCAACGGTAGAGCCAGCCCAGGCCAGCCCCGCCCCCCTGATTGCCCCAGGCGACCTCTCGGCCCAGGCAGAGGGACAAACTCTGGTACTACCTTTCACCGACGTGCCCACCGATCACTGGGCCTATCAAGCTCTGCTAAATCTGGCCGGGGTCTATGGCTGCGTCAGCGGCTACCCCGACGGCACCTTTCAGGGCGAAAACGCCGTCAGCCGCTACGAGTTTGCGGCGGGCATGGACTCCTGTCTAAACGTGCTGGCAGAGATGGCAGCCCAACAGGCTCAGGCGCGCGATCGCGAGGTGCAATCACTGATCCAGTCCATGGAGCAGTCCCTCGGTGAGCTGCGAGATCTGGAGTCTGACCTGCCCGAGACTCCCTAGGTGTGGCACAACCTCGGTTTCTTTTCCTGCCAGCCCAGGAGTGTTACACCAACAAGCAAGAAACCGGGGCGATTGGTGCAGCCTAGAAGTCTTCGCGGGCGGCGATCGCCCCGGCCACCCGCTCTACCACCTCGGTCACCGGCAGTGCCCCCAGTTCGCCCTGGGCGCGGGTGCGAATGTTGAGGGCATTGGCTTCCACTTCCTTTGCCCCAACCACGGCCATGATCGGAATTTTGGCCTTTTCAGCATTGCGCACCATCTTGCCGAGGCGATCGCCGCTAGCATCCACTTCCACCCGCACGCCCCTAGCCAGCAGCTGATCGACCACCGACTGGGCAAAGCCAAGCTGTTCTTCGGTCACCGGCAGCAGCCGCATCTGCACCGGAGCTAGCCACAGGGGAAAATCTCCGACGTACTCTTCAATCAAAATGCCGATCAGCCGCTCCAGCGAACCAAAGGGGGCGCGGTGAATCATCACCGGGCGCTGCCGCGAGCCATCCTCCGCCACATACTCTAGGTCAAAGCGCTCTGGCAGGTTGTAGTCGACCTGCACGGTGCCCAGCTGCCACTCCCGCTCTAGGGCATCGCGAAAGATAAAGTCGAGCTTGGGGCCATAAAACGCCGCCTCCCCAGGAGCCTCAAAATACTCCATGCCCAAGGTTTGCACGGCCCGGCGAATGGCATTTTGAGAGGTCTCCCACACCTCATCGCCGCCAATGTACTTGGTCGACTCTGGGTCGCGAAAGCTTAGCCGCGCCTTGAAGTTTTTCAGCTTCAGGCTGCGAAACACCGTGAGAATCAGATCCACCACCTTGAGAAACTCGTCGTCAAGCTGCTCCGGGCGCACAAATAGGTGCGAGTCATCCACCGTAAAGCCTCGCACCCGAGTAAGCCCGCCCAACTCTCCCGACTGCTCATAGCGATACACCGTGCCAAACTCCGCCAGCCGCAGGGGCAGCTCCCGGTAAGAGCGCAGCTCACTCTTATAAATTTGAATATGGAAGGGGCAGTTCATCGGCTTCAGCACAAAGCCTTCCTCCGTCAGGCGAGCGGCGTCATCGTCTGCCATTAGCGGAAACATGTCTTCCCGATAGTTTTGCCAGTGGCCCGAGATTTTAAACAGGTCTACCCGCGCAATGTGGGGCGTCACCACCGGCAAGTAGCCCCGCTTGGTTTGCTCTTCCTTAAGAAATGTTTCTAGGGTCGAACGCAGCACTGTCCCCTTGGGCGTCCAGAGGGGTAGGCCTGGCCCCACATCGTCGGCAAAGATAAATAGGCCTAGCTCTTTACCCAGCTTGCGGTGGTCGCGGCGCTTGGCTTCTTCGCGGCGGCGTTTGTATTCCTGCAATTGCTCGGGGGTTTCCCAGGCGGTGCCGTAGATGCGCTGGAGCTGAGCGCGCTGCTCGTCGCCGCGCCAGTAGGCCCCGGCCACGCTCTCTAGCTCAAAGGCCTTGGGGTTGAGGTCGGCGGTGCTGTCCACGTGGGGGCCAGCGCAGAGATCCCACCACTGGTCACCCAGGTGATAGAGGGTAATGGGATCCTGCAAATCCTGCAAAATCTCCAGCTTATAGGGTTCGCCCAGGGCCTCAATGCGCTGCTGGGCCTCTTCGCGGGTCACGGTTTCTTGAACTACCGGCAGCTTTTTGTTGATGATCTTGATCATCTCTTTTTTGATCGCCTTCAGATCTGGCTCGGTGAAGGGCTCTGGGCTGTCAAAGTCATAGTAGAAGCCATAGTCAATCGAGGGGCCAATGGTGACCTGCACCTTGGGGAACAGCGTCTGCACCGCCATCGCCATCACGTGGGAGAAGGTGTGGCGAATGCGCTTGAGCGATTCCGACTCGCTGGTGCGAGGCAGCGCCATAGGCACATTGGCTTCAGATACAGAGAGGTCGGTTTGAGCCATTGGTCAGTGGGTAGGGCGGCAAAGATTTAGATTATAGTTTAGCGAATATTGAGCCAACCCTTAGCGCCTGAGCAGGCCGAGGGTACGGTTATCTCTCCCTGATTCTATAGATGAAATTCCCCACAACGTCTGTCGCAGTTGGATATGATATTCATTGACGGCCAAGGCTAAGAATGTAAAGCTGCCGTTGCAGGATATTCACAGGAAAGAATTACCTTTCCCGTCTTGTGTTATGCTGTGTTCCGAAATATAGGGCCAGCGCCTGCGCAAGTTTCAAGAGTGTGCAGACTGGCTCTTAGCCAATGTTCTGAAGAGCTTTTTTAATCGAAAATATGACTGAAGCAATTGCCGACTTAGTTGTCGCTCACCCGATGGTGAAATTTCAGCGCCAAGTTGAGTCTCTAGTTAAGAAATCTAAAGTGGTTAGCCCCAACGACCCCATCTGGAAGATCGCCTTTCTGTTTGGCGATGACTGGAGCCACTGGAAGCAGGAGCTAGAGGAGTTTGACTTCTCTACCCTAGACCCGATCCGAGAGCTGCTAGCGGTGCAGTCTTGGGAAGAAGATTAAGGAGGTTTCCAGGAAAGAAAATACCACCCGTAGGGGCGCAGAGCCTGCGCCCTTAGGAGGCCACAAAATCCTTGGGTATTTTCGTTGTCAGAATTCTCCTAAGTTCGTATCAGCTCAGAAGCTTTCAGGTCAGAGGTGATATCGTTACAAGCCTGCTAGCGATGTCATGTCTGGCTGAAGTTTGATGCGCACCAGGATGGTTGTGATGTTGTCATGGCCATTTTTTTCGTTAGCCAAATCAATCAACTGAGCTACCCCAGACTCTAGGTTTGCCCGAGAGCTGAGTAGGCCCGTCACATGGCTATTGACATGGCGCTCTAGCAAGTCGTTATCGCTCAGACCATCGGAGCACAGCAGCAGCAGCGTGTCTTCGGTAATTTCGTGGTAAGCAATGCTGGGAAACAAATCTTCTTTACTTCTTGGGCCTAGGGCTTGGGTGAGCTGATAGGCATCGGGGCGAGCGTAGGCCAGGGCTGGCTCTACCCCCCGGTTGATTTCTCGCTGGCCAACTTCGTGGTCTAGGGTAATCTGTCGCAGCCCCCTTCGTTTGCTGTAGCTATAGAGGCGGCTATCGCCCACATGGGCCACGGCAATGTCTAGGTTGTGCACCAGCGCCATGACCAAGGTGGTGCCCATGCGCCCAACCCCTGAAGTGGCGTTGGATTGGTTGATGTCAAAGATGGCTTGGTTGGCGGTGGTCACCGCCTCGGCTAAAACGCTCTGGTCGGGCAGGTGGTCGCCCCAGTGCTGGGTTAAGTAGTCTCGCAGGGTGCGCACTGCGAGCTGGCTGGCAACCTCTCCGGAGGCGTGACCACCCATGCCATCACAAAGAATATAAAGCCCTTTAGACCGCAGTACGGTGCCCTGGGGGCTGCTAACTCTGTGGAGCTGAGTTTGGGTAAAGAACCAGTCTTCGTTGTGGTGGCGCTGCTGACCTACGTGGCTTTGACCAGCGTCATCTAGGTTAGCCAGCTTCATGGGCAGCACCATAGTGGGTGCTTCGATGCCACCGCTGCCTTCGTCTTCGGCAATCTCCTGGGTGTCGAAGACCGCATCTGACTCTAGGTCTAGATCGTTCAGGGGCATGTCTAGCTCAGCCTCTGGGCCAGGGGCGATTGCTTCGGTGTCAGACCAGGTGGTGTCTGGTAAATTTGGCATCGGCTCTTGATAGGTTTGGGCCATCTCGGCAAGGGTGTCTTGGAGATGGTTGAGGTTGAGCACTGTGCCTTTGATCAGGGCATCTACCAAGGCCTGCACCGCTGGCGGCAGGGTAGTCGAGCTGCTGTCTACCAGAGCTTGCCACATTTGGCCCAGGGCCGAAAGCGGTGGGGGCGACTGATTGGTTTCTTGGTCAATCTGGGTGAGGCAGAGCAGGCTGTTTTCGCTGAGGGCAAGTCGCTGGGGGTTGAGCAGGGTAGCTTGGCCGTGCCAGGGGGCCAAGGCCTGCCACAGCAGGGTGGTCTCAAATAACCACTGGATGTGTTGCAGTGGCTCATCAAGGGCCGCCCACCCCATGCCCAGGGATAGCCAGATGCTGCGGTCTTCGATTAGAAGCAGGGTGCGATCGCCGGTCGACCAGGCGTTGTGCAGCTCAGGAATAATCGGGAAATAGTCGGCCTGGAGCGCCATGTAGGGGTAGGCAGGAGCCGGCACGGTAGCCGCTAGGGGTTCATTGGCAGGGTCGAGGGTAGGGGTTTCAAGCCAGGCCTGCTGTAGCGCTTGCAGGGGCGAAGTGGCCTCGGGCCGGCAGTCGAGCACCATGAGCACCGCCGGTTCAGAGGAAAAAATGCCAGATGGTGGATCGATTAGGCGGTAGCGCTGATCGGCGTCTAGGTAAGAGTGGCTGCCGTCAACAGCAGCCGGAATAATCGCCGATGGCGCAACCCCAGGGGCAGGAATATCAATTACTCGCCAGCGCTGGAGTGGTTGACCACATTGTTCGCAGGATCGCTGTGAATCAGTATTTTCAAACTCACAAGAAGGGCAACTCAGCATCCTAGCGATGATCCAAAGTTAGGCCAGCCAGCCGTTAATTCACAGAAACCACGTTACAGAAACCACCAGCCCTGGGCGCACTGATCAGATGCAGCTAAGAATCAGGATTGATGCCAAAATCTGGTTTTAAAGCCACTCTCACCCACCAGGAAAACAGTGTAAGAGTTACTCTATCGCCTATTGAGTATTGCATGGGTGAAACCCAAAGAACCTTGCTGCAAGCCTATGGTAGCTTAATGCCCTGGTTCTAACATGCTTAACCCATCGATTTTTGACCTAGCCTAGGCCAAGTTGCGGCGGGTAGCGCTAGAGCCGCAGCAATGCTTGCTGCTCTGCTGGGGTCGTGAATCGCCATTCACCCGGCTGTAGTGAACCTAGGCTGAGGTGGGCGATCGCCACGCGCACCAGCCGCAGCGTGGGGTGGCCAACGGCGGCGGTCATGCGGCGCACCTGGCGGTTTTTACCCTCCTCAAGCGTCATTTCTAACCAGGCGGTCGGAATGCTCTGGCGATCGCGAATCGGCGGATCTCGCGGCGGCAGGGGCGGTGCGGCGGCCAGCAACTCAACCCGGCAGGGACGAGTGCGATCGCCCTTGATAGTCACTCCCTGGCGCAGCTGGGCTAGGGCCGATGGGTCTGGCCCATGCTCGACCTGTACCCAGTAGGTGCGGGGGTGGGCAAACCGTGGATCGCTGAGCCGATGCTGCACTTGGCCATGGTTGGTGAGCAGCATCAGCCCTTCGCTATCGCGGTCTAGCCTCCCCACCGGATAGATATGGGCAACCGGAACAAAGTCTTGCAGGGTCAGTCGTGGCGAGTCATTAGCCGGGGGCGTGCTCCCCTGGCTGAACTGACTTAGCACGTTGTAAGGCTTATAAAACAGAACAAATTGGTACGCCATACCCCTGCCCTAAACCAGATCTGGACGGCGGGGCAGATTTCGCCGAGAGCCAACGGGATGTTGTCGGAGAGGCTGCGCTAAAAGCGCTAAGACATAGCCCCCATAGGCTGAGATTTGATTGACCGGCTGCAACATTTCATTGCAACGTTTGTGGAAATGTTGAGAAACACCAGCGAAAGAGTTCTGGCCGATATGCTGATCCCTATAGGACTGACTGTGGCAGGACACCATGATGGAATTCGGGAATAAGTATCGTTTCACTTGCACCCTCACCTTTGGTGATATCTACGGCCAAATTATTGCCTGGCTGGTCATTTTATTCATTAGCTTGGCGACATCCCTGGCGCTGATGGGCGCTCGACAGCCCGTGGTTGCTCTGGCTACAGTAGGGCTGATCTTGGTGCTTTCCCTCCCCTTCCTGCTGTTTGCCTTCGTCACCACCCTGTTCAACCACATTGAGTTTGAGGCGGTGGAAGCTGGCCAGGCTGAGACCAGCTCTTCAGCTAGTCCGGTTAGCTCGACTGCCCCAGCGCAGGCTCTGATCTAACCTATTCGGCTGGGTCTTCGGCGGCCGGGGCTGGCGCTGGAATATCTACTGTTTCACCACTAGCCCCTGGCTCTGGCTGGCCTTGGGCAGACATCAGCTCGACTTGGTCTTTGAACTGAGCCGGTGCCAGGGCTGTAGCCTGGGCAAAGAGCGCCTGGGCTGAGTCGGCGTCTCCCTGCTCTCGCACCACCAGTGCCTTAGCTAGCACCGGGCGAAAGTCTTCTGGAGCGACAGCAATGGTTTCGTCATAGATGGCCAGCGCCTGGTCAGGGCTGTTGGATTCTACATGCACCTGGGCCAGCAGCAGCTTGACCGCGATCGCATCAATGCCGGTCGCCGTCCCCTCTAACTGCAAGCGGTCGTTAGTTTTAAGGGTGTCTTGCAGCAGGCCAATGGCGGCCTGAGGGCGACCCTGCTGCACCAGCAGCACCGTTAGCCCCTGGAGCGCGTTCATATTGCCGGGCTGCTGATCGATTACCTGGCGGTAGGTTTGGGCCGCCCCTTCTAGGTCACCCATTTGCTGTTTGGTTTGGGCCAGTAGCACCGCGTAGTCGGGTACACCGGGGTTGAGCTCGACCAGTTTTTCTAGGGGGGCAACGACTCCCTCAATGTCATTGAGCTGAATGCGGGCATCCACCAGGCCCTCAAGGGCGGTCTGATTGTCGGGTTCGCGCTCTAGCACCATCTCGTAGCCTCGGGCCTGGGCTTCTAGCTCGGCCTGCATAGAGGTGGGGTCGGCGGCGGGGGGAGCCTCGGCGGCATCGTTTCCCCGACGGCTGCTAGCACCGCCCAAAAAAGGCAATAGTGACAGCGACAAGAAAGCGGCTAGGGCCAGGGTCAAAACGGTGCCAACGAGCCAACGGTTGCGTTTTGCGGTCACGGGTCTACCTCATCTGGGGGTGCAAGGAGCTATGGGGAATATCTTTAGGCCAACAATCTTAGCGCGTTAGCTCCAGGCTAGAGTTTGGCCACAGATCTGGGCCTAGGACAGACCCTCAATCTAGGACAGTATTGAGCCAATGCCAGGGCTACAGTAACAAAGAAATTGATAAGAAACTCAGAAACAATACGGATTGCTGACCGTCAGCGATGGAAAGTTAGATCAACCACCCCGGGTCGCGTGCGATCGCAAGATCTTAAGTCTGCCCTGTTGAAGGCTAATTGGGGCTAATTGATAGAGTGGCTGCGTCGGTCAGATTTTAAACCCCTGACTAGCGAGGCCGGCTGCCTTTAAAGATTGACCCCAACAATGCATATAAACAGTGGATGTTACGCTAGGCTTACAGGCTAAGTCATGCGCAAGTTTGCCGTTGCGCTCGGGTGGCTAGTTCATGTTGAGAGTGGATCGGTGGTGTCATGGGTTCTGCAGAGCAAGACGCATCTAAAAGCGATATCAAAGCTAGCGATATCAAAACTAACGACGGGCAAAGGGCGGCGGCGAAACCACCGTTAATGCGGCCGGTTCGGCCTCCGGTGGCCCCGGAGCCCAGCGTGGTGACGGTCAAACCAGCGCCCAAGACACCTGAGCCTGCCGCTGTGGCCAAGCCCGCTGCCGCTTTAGTGGCAGAGCCAGACCCTGAGGCCTATCGCTACCAGCCCATTGCGCCCCCTAGCGAGCCGATGCAGTACCGGGCTATTGGTCTAGTGCGAGGCACCTACGAGCCTAGCGAGGCCGACCAGCTCAACCGAGGCAATCTCACCACTGAAGACGGCCATGTGATTGATTCGGTGTTGCTGGGGCGCATTACCAGCCTGGTGAAAAAGCACATCGATCTATCGGCCCCTCACCTGTGGGTGGTTTATCCCCGCACTCGCCGCGAGCTTGATAACGACGACCAAGATTTGCACCTGCAAATCGTCGGCGTTTGGGAGCCAGAAACCCTGGGGTTACCTGGTGAAGCCCCCGCTAGCGACGCAGCAGAACCCGCAGAAAAAGCGGCGGCTCCAGACCTGGCTGACCTGCCCCCCGTGGACGATAACTTCTTTTCCATTCGCGGTGAAGTCATCAAGTACACGCCAGAGGATCAGTGTATTGCAGTCAAAATTCTTCAGGGGCCAAAGCGCAGCCCAGGCACGGCCAAACCCTTTAAGCTGCTGCTGCACGGCACCATTGAAGGCCGCACGGTCGGCTATTTTTGGGACTTTAAAGTGAAGCGCGACGCTAAAGTGCTCGTGCTTAGCGAATCAACTGTGGTGGGCATTGTGCCGCCTAAGAAGCGCCCCCAGGGGAGCGGCAGTGCTCCGCGAGGCGGCCAGCCAGGGATGCGCAGTGGGCCTGGGGGCAGTCGGCCCCCAATGCCTAGCCGTAAGCCCACTGGGGTGGCGGGCAGCGATTCCGGAACGGAACGCCCTGCGAATCGCCCCAAAAAGCGGGAGCACCCCCCCGAGGCTAGCCCCGAACCCAGTCAAGATAAGTAAGCAGCTTTAGCTGCCCATGGCATCTTGGGGCAAAAAGGCTCGGTCTTGGGGCAGAGGCGCTACCGGGGCCGCCAGCTCAAATTCTCCGGCCTCAATCCACTGTTTGAGTTCACTGGCCACCTGGCGGGCCAGATAAATGCTGGCCAGCGGCGCTGTACGCACCGGCTGTCCCTCGATGGCAATGCTGCCCGACTTGAGCTGGGCGTAGCTGACCAGCCCAAAGGTGGGCCGCACCCGCCGAGGAATTGAGAAATCCATCACCGGGGCCACAATATCGGCATCCTGCACGGCGCAGTAGGCCGCCACCTGCTCGTTGAGGATGGGGATGGGCACGCCAACCCCCAGCATGAGCGAGGGGCCATAGCCCTTGAAGTAGCAGCCCCGCACCCACTCAGGCCGCATTTGCTTGGCATCGCCGATCAGCGCTAGGGTGGCGGCGGGGCCAATGGGGGTACGGTTGGGCAGCCGCCGCTGGAGCGGAAAGTGCTGGGTGCCCTCCCAGGCCACGTAGCCCACGCCGCCACCCAAGAAAATCCGGGTGCCGATGCCGATCACCTCCAGATCTGGGTCATTTAGCAGCGGCGAGAGGGCACCGGGGTTGGCGTAGACGGCGTTGCCCAGGCGCGGTTGCAGTGGGCCAAGGTAGGTCGAGAGAGTGCGATCGCCCCCGTTCACCCCGACAATAAAATTTTGGTACAGCCCCCGAGGGCTAAACAGGTAAAACTGATTAATCGTGTCGCGGGTAATGGTGGTTTCGAGCGCCGTGCGGGGGTAGCAGTCGGTGCCGTGGCCCGTGGCCTGGACCGCTACACTGCGCCCCGCAATCAGGTCGGCAATCACGTGGCCACCCCCCTGCTCGCGCACAGTTTCAGCGTCGCCCAGGTCAGCCCCGCGCCCGGCCACAGCGGGCTGGCTGGCTCCGATGCACACATCCACTGCGCCAAAGCCCGCGTAGGCGGGCACCCCATCGAGATAGCACTCCAGCAGCTTGATAGGTGGGTCGGTGTGGCCCAGGTTGAGCATCGCCCCCGACGATTCCATCGGCTCAAAGGTGCCGGTGACCACTACATCCACCGCCTTGGCGGCGGCGGTGATGCCCTGCTCTTGAGCATAGAGCTTAAAGGCTTCGGCGGTTTGCACCACCGCCTTGCCCTGGCGAATTTTGTCGTTAATGCTGTCGATGGTACGCATGGGCCTAGCTTAACTATTACCGCCGCGTCGCAGCCAAAATAGACCACCCATGAACACCGAGGGAGCCACCAGCAGCCCCACCACCACCGCCAGGGTCGGATTGTTTTGCCCAGCAGCAGAGCCTGCGAGCAGGGTCGGCAGTGCGTACTTAATGACTGCGCTGATCGTCCCAGAGAGCAACAGGACTTTAGCGGCAAAGCCGAGGTTAGAAGCGTTCATAGTCCTGGGGATCGCCTTACATTCAGACAGCACCAATCCTGCCGCCGCCACAGGGTGGCCACCACCCAGCCGTGCTGCTCTAGGGTATCGGCCACCAGCTTCGACTGGTCGAGCAAAATGCCGCTGAGAATGCCCCAGCCGTCGGCGGTGACAAGGGTGTGCATCTGAGGGATCAGATCCATAATCACCTCCGCCAGAATATTGCAGACAATGCCGTCTACGGGGGCGTCGATGGCGGCGGCGATCGCCTCCAAACTGCCGTGCAGCAGCGGCAGCTCCGCCTCCGTCAGCCCATTCAGCGCCCGGTTGCCCATGGCCGAATGCACCGCTAAATCGTCGGTATCCGCCGCGTAGGCTTTTTTGGCCCCCAGCAGCAGCGCCCCAATCGAGAGAATGCCGGAGCCACAGCCAATGTCGGCAATGGTGACGTCGGCTCGCTCGTGGGTGAGCCGCATTTCGAGCGACTCTAGGCAGAGCTGGGTGGTGGGGTGGTTGCCGGTGCCAAAGGCCACCCCTGGGTCGAGGCGCAGCACCAGCCGCTGGTTGTCGTCCGGTGGTTCGAGCCAGGCGGGGGTGATGAGAAAGCGATCGCCAATCGGCTCGGGCCGCCAGTGCTCCTTCCAGCTCTTAGACCAGTCTTCTTCGTCAATCAGCTGCCAGCTAATACGGGGCAGCACTTGGCCGCTGCACAGCGCATCCTGCTTGACCAACAGCGCTAAAGCCGAAAGATCGAGCAATTCTAGCCGATGCTGCGGAAAATAGGCCTGCACAATGCAGGACGACCCTCGCTGTTGGGTCGAGGTGCCTTGGCTGCCAAAGCTGTCAAACCGCCAGAAAACCGTATCCTCCAGGGCCGGATCGCACAGTACCTTTACTTCCCACCAGGTGTTGACCACAGCCATTCTAGGCATTGCCTCGCAATTATCAAGATTGGGCCTGCCCCGTGCGGGCTAAAGCTCCAAATTTTCGACTGTAGGGTGGGCACTGCCCACCGCCCACCACGTTAGCAACCACAGCTTGAGCGCCCTACGCTTTGCCCATCCTACAAATTAACGGTATAGGCATCGCGAATCCCCGGCACCTTGAGAATTTCATCCAAAATGCCCTCAGGCAGAGGATCGTCGAGGCTCAGGGCCATCACCGCGTCGCCCCGGACAATTTTGCGGCCCACCTGCATGCTGGCAATGTTGACGTTAAAGCTGCCCAGCAGCGAGCCAATCTTGCCGATAATGCCCGGCATGTCGCGGTGCAGGGTGAACAACATGTGCTGGGTCGGCGGCACGTTGATGGGGAACTCGTCGATGTCGGTAACGCGAATCTCGCTGCCCCCCAGCAGCACCCCGGTGACCGAGTGCTCGCCCAGGCTGCCCTTGGCCGACAGGTTCAGCGACCCGGTATAGTCGCGAATGTCGGCGTCGCGGGTCTCAATCACGTGAATGCCGCGCTCTTTGGCCTCAATCGAGGCGTTGACATAGTTGACCCGCTCTTGCAGCGCGTGGGAGAGCAGCCCCTTCAGCGCCGCCACCATGATCGGCTGGGTGTCGCCCCCGGCGATGTCGCCCTGGAGCCGCACGGTGAGTTCTTCGACCCGGCCCCCGGCCAGCTGGCCCACCAGGTTGCCCAGGGTCTCGGCCAGTTGCAGGTAGGGGCGCAGCTTTTGCATCACCTCGGGGCGCAGACCGGGGATATTCACCGCCGATCGCGCCGGTAGCCCCAGCAGCACATCGCGAATTTGCTCCGCCACGTCAATGGCGACATTCACCTGGGCCTCTTCGGTAGACGCGCCGAGGTGAGGCGTCAGAATGATCCCCTTGCCCAGCTCCCGCAGCTCCGACTCACCCAGGGGTTCAGACTCGTAGACATCCAGCGCTGCGCCGCCGATGGTGCCCTCTTTCAGCGCCTTGGCCAGGGCCGCCTCGTCGATAATGCCGCCGCGAGCGCAGTTGATGATTCGCACCGTGGGCTTCATCGTTGCCAGGGCTTTTTCGTTCACCAGGTGGGTGGTTTCGGGGGTCTTGGGCAGGTGCAGGGTAATGTAGTCGGCCTCGCGGAACAGCAGGTCTAGATCGACCAGGCGGCAGCCGAGCTGTTCGGCCCGCTCGGCAGAAATAAACGGGTCATAGGCCAGCAGCTTCATGCCCATGGCCCGCGCCACGGTCGCCACGTGGGAGCCAATCTTGCCCAGACCCACGACCCCCAGGGTCTTCTTGTAAATTTCGACTCCGGTAAAGTCCTTGCGCTTCCATTCGCCTTCCTTGACGGAGCGATCGGCGCTGGGAATGTAGCGCGACATCGACATCATCATCGCCAGGGCGTGCTCTGCCGCCGCAATGGTGTTGCCCTCCGGCGAGTTGACCACCACAATGCCCCGCCGGGTGGCCTCGAGCACGTCTATGTTGTCTACGCCGACCCCGGCCCGGCCAATAATTTTGAGGTTCTGGCCCGCATCGATTACCGCCTTGGTCACCTTGGTGCCAGAGCGAATCATCAGCGCATCGTAGTCGCCAATGGCGGCCACCAGTTCTTCAGGAGAAAGGCTGGTGTTGACATCCACCTGGGCGACCTGGGAGAGAATATCGAGGCCCGCCTGGTCAACGGGGTCAGAAACTAGAACCTTGGGCATGGGTCAGCCATAAAAATGTCACAGGGATCTACTTTACTTCAAAGGCGGAACCGGACATTAGTGTGGGGAGCACTTTTGGGCGGGTGGATGGGGATGGGTCTGCGAGAATTTTGGATTGACGATTTTGGTTTTTGGTAGGGGCGATAGGGTGCATCCGCCCAGCGATGCACCTTTAAAGAAGCTCCGTAACTATTTTGTAAACTGCGCTTTCGCCATGCAGTGAGGGCTGTAGAGAGGGCCATTGCAGGAAAAGTCACTTCACCTGTCACCTAGGTCTTCTAACGCCCGAAAACAGTCAGAAAGAACCACATTGGAGAACAGAAAACCTTCAGGATCGCTGAGGTGCAAACAGTGGAGAGCATCCCAAGTATCGCCTTCGGCAATCACTAATCCTGCCTGGATGTGGGGCTTTAGGGTTTGATGGAGAATTGCCCAGGTAGCTGGGGCGCAATGGGAACGCAGCTCATCTCCACCAATTCCCTCCTTCAGCCGTAGCCCTACCATCAGGCGATCCAACAGCTGCTCTATCGGCGGTGTCGGCGGTTCGCTGTAGATGCCCCCAGCGGCCTGAAAGGACTTGACCCACTCGCCATAGGTCGCCAGGGTGCGGGGACGACCGACGCGCTGGTGCTGGGTATAGCTAGCCGCCCCGAGGCCAAAGCCGTAGTAGGGCTGGTTGCGCCAGTAGGTCAGGTTGTGCTGACATTGGTGCCCCGGCAGGGCGTAGTTTGAGACCTCGTAGTGCTCGTAGCCCTGGGCCGGGAGAAATGTCTGGGCCAGCCGATACATGGTGGCGGTTTGCTCGTCTGTCGGCAGTGGGGCATCGCCGGGCTGGTAGCGTTTGGCGAAAACGGTTTGGGGTTCTACCGTCAGATCATAGATCGATAGGTGGTGGGGATATATGGCCACGGCTTTGGCTAGCCCAGTTTCCCAGTCGGCGATGGTCTGGTGAGGTAGGCCGGAGATTAAATCCAAGCTCCAGTTCGGCATCTCAACCTGGTGCAGCCAGTCCACCGAGCGGTAAACATCAGTGACGCGGTGGTAGCGGCCACAGCTTTCTAGGGTGGTATCGTTCAACGCCTGGACTCCCAGACTAATGCGATTGACGCCTGCGGTTAGATAACCTTGCAAATGCTCCAGATCAAAGGTGCCAGGATCCATTTCCATAGAGATTTCGGCATCTGGGGCAACGCCAAAGTGGTGATTGAGCTGAGTCAGAATTTTTTCAAGCTGGTGGACGGAGAGCAATGAGGGGGTGCCGCCGCCAAAGAAAACGGTTTTGAGTGGGTGTTCGTTCAGCTTTGGAGTGGTAGCGATTTCCTTACAGACCGAATCCACATAACTTGCCACGGTGCCGGAGGTCTCGCCCCGCTGGTGGTTGCCGAGCACTGAAATGGGGAAGTCGCAGTAAAAGCAGCGGCGGCGGCAAAAGGGAATGTGAACGTAGGCGGAAGCGGGGCTGTCGGTCATGGGTTCAAGCTAACACCATCCCCAACCTTGAGGACTTGCCCGCCCTGACCGACAATGTTGGTATTGACCGCCAGCCGGTAGAAGTGGTTGAACCGCTGACGCGGTGCCCAGTCTGGCAGAGTAGCCAATCGCTGCTGGCTAAAGTTCTTTTGAAAACTCTGGGTGGCAGATCCGGTGAGGGCGTCGCGGGTGGGCATCACGCAGCGCTGGCAGGGGTTGATGCCCTCTAGCACCACGTCGCCGATCGCAAACCGAACCGGGCTGCCGTCGGTGCTAAAGAGCTGGTCTTCCCAGAAGGGGGGCACGCCGTCGATTTCGAGGTTGGTGCGAAAACGGCGGCGGGTTTCGTCGAGGGTGAGGTTGTGCCAGGCGGCAACGGCTTCCAGGGTCGCCGTGCTGATCACCGTTGGCCCAGCGGCATCGGTGTCGTCGGGAAAGCCGAGGGCATGGTTTTCTTGCAGGGTGACGGGCTGCTGAAAGTAGTCGCTGAGCCAGGCTTCTAGCGCTGGGCGCTGCTGTTGGAGGTCAAAGGTGCCGACGGGTTCCTGGCCATCGACGGCGAGGGTGATGGACTTACTATCCGCAGAGAAAGTGGAGCGCAGTCGGTGGATGGCGGCGTTGCGCTTGCCGTTGACAAAGTGGTTTTGGGCATCGAAGAGGGCATAGGTGCGATCGCCCACCAGCGCCCCACTACCCAGAACCTGGGCCTGGGCCACCGAAACCCCATCCAGCGACTTAACCGGAAAAATATCAATGCGGGCGAGATGGCAGGTCATTGCAAACTGGGACGATAATTGAGGAGTCTCTGTCAGAGGAGCGGCACTACGATGGCTGACCTACTTGAGCAAGCTATTGCCCGCGTCAAAGCGCTATCGGTCGATGAGCAAAATACGATCGCAACTTTGATTCTAGAAGAACTCGAAGACGAAAGCCGCTGGGATACATCGTTTGCTGGATCTCACAATCTGTTAGCTGAGCTAGCCGCAGAAGCGATGGCTGAGTATCACGCGGGCAACAGCCAAGAGTTAGACCCCAAAAAGCTTTTGCTGAGAAGACTCTAACCCTTGACAAATACCGCTTTGCGTTCAATGTCAAAAAAAAGGCCCCTGAGTTAGCTATCCTCAGAGGCCCGAATCAGGGTGCATCTACCGTTCCCATCTCCTGAGACGGCGGCGAAATTCCGGGGAAATACCTGGGGTTTACGGATACTTGAAACAAACTGGCTATGATCCAGTAGCTGTGTGAATTGTTGACATTTGCTCTATGGCTAGCCCTGTGACCTCCCCTAAAATCCAAGATTTTTCCATTATTGCTCCCCATGGGGATACAGCCCTGGCACCGGGGGTTTACATCGTCGGGGCCGGGCCGGGCGACCCAGAGCTGTTGACGGTCAAGGCCCAGCGCATGCTCAGCCAGGCCGATGTGATTCTCTACGCCAACTCCCTGGTGCCCCAGCAGATTTTGGCCTGGACTCGCCCGGAGGCCGAGCGCATTGGCACCGCCACCCTGACCCTGGAGAGCATTTTGCCGCTGATGGTGGAGCGGGTGCGGGCCGGAAAGTCGGTGATTCGCCTGCAATCGGGCGACCCCAGCCTCTACAGCGCCATCCACGAGCAGATTCAGGCTTTGGCCGAGGCCGAGGTGCCCTTTGAGGTGGTGCCGGGCATCAGCGCTTACCAGGCGGCGGCGGCGAAACTCAACGCCGAGCTGACCATTCCCGGCCTGGTGCAGTCGATTATTCTCACCCGCATCAGCGGACGTACTCAGGTGCCCGAGGCGGAGGACTTGGCCAGTCTGGCCGCCCACAAGACCAGCCTGTGCCTCTACCTCAGCGCCCGCCATGTGGAAGAGTCTCAGGCGCAGCTGTTGAAGCACTACGAGCCAGACACCCCGGTAGCCATCTGCTTTCGCATCGGCTGGCCCGACGAGCAGCTGTTGGTGGTGCCGCTGGCGGAGATGGCCAAAACCACCCGCGAGAAAGACTTGATTCGCACCACGCTGTACGTGATCAGCCCGGCGCTGCGGGGGCAAAAGGTCAGGTCGCGCCTCTACAATCCCGAGCACACCCATCTGTTTCGCCCGCGCCATGGCTCAGCCACTCCTTCCGACTCTACCCAGGATGCGGTGCTCCCCCAGGCTTGACCGGAGCTAGTTCTGGGCTTAGAGTAAGCTCATTAAAAAATTTGAGCCTCTAGGGTTCCGGCTTGGCTGTAGGGCTAGGTGCCTGGTCCGAGAGAGGCGGGTTGGCGCAGTCTTATTTTATGGCCAGCTACACGGCGGGATAAAAGCCCGGGAGATCGAGAGAGGTTGAGAGGTCAACTTCTTAAATCTCTCGGGCATTTTAGTTGCTCTGGTTAAGATTGCGATTTACTTGGCATAGTGCACCCCTGCGAGGCTCTACTCATGACTGAATCTGCTAACGATCCTGTATTTCAAAGCCCCAATGGCAGCTCCTCTGAGGCCCAGCGGGCGCTGGAGATGGAAGCCCGTCTGCCGATGACGGGCTGGCAGCAGGAGGTCTCCCAGGGGTTGGAGTATGGCCTAGAGGCGGCGGCGAGCATTCGCGATCGCACCATCCCCACCTTTTCTCGCGGCGAGCTGCCCCACTACGCGGGCATCAACACCTTCCTCAAAGCGCCCTACATCGAAGACGTACGCCGGGTCGGCGAGTTTGACGTGGCGATCGTCGGCATTCCCCACGACAGCGGCACCACCTACCGCCCCGGCACCCGCTTTGGCCCCCAGGGCATTCGCCGCATCTCGGCCCTCTACACCCCCTACAACTTTGAAATGGGGATTGATTTGAGAGAAAGCATCACCCTCTGCGACGTGGGCGATGTGTTCACCATCCCCGCCAACAACGAAAAATCCTTCGACCAGATCTCCAAGGGCGTGGCCCACGTGTTTGCCTCTGGGGCATTTCCGATTTTGCTGGGCGGCGATCACTCCATCGGCTTCCCCACGGTGCGGGGTATCTGCCGCCACCTGGGCGACAAAAAAGTCGGCATCATCCACTTTGATCGCCACGTTGATACCCAAGAGACCGACCTCGACGAGCGCATGCATACCTGCCCCTGGTTCCACGCCACCAACATGGCCAACGCCCCGGCCGAAAACCTCGTGCAGTTGGGCATTGGCGGCTGGCAGGTGCCGCGCCAGGGAGTGAAGGTCTGCCGCGAGCGGGCCACCAACATTCTCACCGTCACCGACATTACCGAAATGGGGCTGGATGCCGCCGCTGACTTCGCGATCGCCCGCGCCACCGACGGCACCGACTGCGTGTGGATTAGCTTCGATATCGACTGCATCGACGCGGGCTTTGTGCCCGGCACCGGCTGGCCCGAACCCGGCGGCCTGCTGCCCCGCGAAGCCCTCTATCTGCTCAAGCGCATCATTCAAGAAACCACCGTCTGCGGCATCGAAGTGGTGGAGGTGTCGCCCCCCTACGATGTCAGCGACATGACCTCGCTGATGGCCACCCGCGTGATCTGCGACACCATGGCCCACCTGGTCAAGTCGGGCCAGCTGCCCCGTCGCGAGAAGCCGTCGTACATTCACGAAGAAGCGAATATGAACGTCGATGAGCCGTGGCAGTAGGGAACCGCCATGCACGAAACCGATATGACCAAGGCGCTGATTCTCACTGTGCGCGACTGGTGGGAGGCACAGCCCGGTCAGCCTGCGATTGAAAAGGTCTATCTGACCGTGGGCAAGTTTACCTGCGTGGAGCCAGTGGGCTTGCAATTTGCCTTTGAGGTGCAGATCCGGGGTACTTTTTTGGAGGGGGCAGAACTGGTGATCAGCGAAACGCCGCTGATTGCCTACTGCCACGACTGCCAGAGTGAGTATCGACCCGAAATCGGGCTGCAATACGCCTGCCCCACCTGCAAGTCGCCCATGGGCGACATCCGCTCCGGGCGCGAGCTGAAGATTGATCGGGTAGAGTATGCGGAGGTGACTAGCCCAACGACTCTCCTTTAGGCCTGGTATAAGCTGAGATTGAGATAAAAGCAACAGGCCACTAGTGGTCTCTCAAGCCTCAACTTGTAGGTTGGGTGAAGCGCTAGCGGAACCCAATAAAGCTTACTGCTGTTGGGTTTCACTTCGTTTTACCCAACCTACGCGAACCCTAATTTTTAGTTTTGACGCTGCACTAGCCATGACCACCCAAAGCCGCTTTTTAGATCAGTTGCAGGTGCTCAACGCCCTCTATCAAAGGGGCTATCACAGCGACATCATGGAGCGCTCCCTCGCCAAAATCATCGATTTAGAGCGTAGCCAAGCCCTGCAACAGGCCTCAGACCTTCAGGCCCAGCTCCAAGTTTATGAAACTCGGTATCAGATGTCCTCAGACACCTTCTATCAACAGTTCAACGCTGGAGAGCTGGGCGACGGCATGGATTTCTTCGAGTGGAGTGCCTTTTACGATATGTGGCAATCCGTTCAGACCCGCCTTGGTGTTTTGCAATCTATCGGTAGCTAATGGATGCTCAGCAATATCTTACCGAGATCAAATCCAGACTAGTTGCCAGTCCTGTAGTTGAGACCTTCTCAATTGTTGAGGACAGAGATCTGAACGACAGAGGTTACTTTCGGGCTCGGGTCACGCTGACAAACGCTGATTTTCTCGAAATTGCAGAATACTTCATTATCATCGACGACCAACCCCAGCCAGACCGCTACCGCTACCAATGGATGGATGGCACCCAGAAAATACTCCGCAGGCGTTGGGATAACGTTCCCCACTTTCCAGATTTACCCAGCTTTCCCCACCACGTCCACGTCAACGCCGAAGACAATGTTCAATCCTCCAGGCCAAGAGGTATTACAGAATTTCTGGCTTTCCTAGAGGCAGAAATTTTGCCAGAGCATTAGCCTAGTCATTCGTACTAGTCCCACTCTAAAATCCAAAATCCCCAATCCAAACTCCCCCCATGCATCAAACCTTCGACGCTGCTTTAGGAATCGATCTGCTCCACGTCAACCAGGCGGGGGCTGACCACAACCGCGCCCACTTTGATCGCTGGGGCATCACCTGCATGAATATCATGAGCAGCCCAGGGGCGGGCAAGACGGCGCTGCTGGAGCGCACCCTGGCGGAGCTGCACGGAGATCTGGCGATCGCCGTCATAGAAGGCGACATGACCACCGAGCTGGATGCCGATCGCCTGCGCCAGTACGGGGTGCCGGTGGTGGCAATTAATACGGGGCGATCGTGCCACCTCGATGCCAAAATGGTGGCGGGGGGCATTCATACCCTAGAGCACAGCTACGACCCCAATGCTCTAGATCTGGTGCTGGTCGAGAACGTGGGCAACCTGGTGTGCCCCGCCGAGTTTGAGGTGGGCGAACATGCCAAAATCGCGCTGCTGAGCGTCACCGAAGGGGAAGACAAGCCCCTCAAATACCCGATCATGTTCCAAGAAGCCGACTGCCTGCTGATTACAAAGGTGGATTTGGTTCCGTATCTGGACGTGAGCATCGAGCAGATTGCGGCGAACGTACGGCAGATGAACCCCCACGTCACCATCATTGCGGTTTCAGCTAAGACCGGGGAAGGGCTGGAGGAATGGTTTGAGTGGGTGAAATTAACGGTCGCCACCCCTGGTGAATTGCGCGTTCAAGCTCCCACCGCAGAGACGACCCACGCGTAGGGTGCCATCCGCGCAGCGATGCGCCAACCAAAGCCCCTAGGAAGGCCCTAGCAGTCGCCGCATGGCACCGCCGACGGCCCGCTTCATTTGCTGCTTGCGCCGCCAACTCTGAAATTCTTTGCGGTAGCCATACTCGTTGGGGCGGTAGATGCGCCAGGCATCCCAGCTGGCTTGGATTGCCCAGGGGCCGAATGTGAGATAGAGCAGCCAGTTCCAGAGCCAGCCACCGGTCGCTAGCTGAAACACCAGCACGCAACCACCCATAATCAGCAGCCGAGACAGGTTGTGCTGAAACCGCTGTTTGCGCTGGCTGTCGAACAGTCTTTGGTCAGCGAGTTCGTATTTTTTCACATCCCACTCGCGCTCGGCGGCGGCGATGGTGTCGGCGGCGATGCCCATTTCGTCGGCAATCTCTAGCAACTGGGCGCGGGAGAGTTTGCCCGACTCAGTCTGGCTGGCGATCGCCAGGCTCAAAATCTGCTGAGCATCTTCAGCGGGGTACAAAAACTCGCCATCGCTGATGTATGAATCGGTTACTAAATCAGCCATTGCCGCCCCTGCCTGTCAAAACTCTCTTTCTTTTTTATAAACAAAATTGGCGGTTTTGGGGGTGTGGTCAGGGTACGGAAAACCTATCGTCACAGGCGCGATCGCCAGCAATGGTGAGACCTGCGCTGGTTCGGGCATGCTAGCGGGTGGATACGCATCTTAACCATCGGAGTGTGCACTATGACTCAACTGGTCCCGATCCGCCTAGAGGATGGCACCGAAATCTACATGGAGGCTACTGAAGACGTGGTTGCTCCAGCCTCAGCCTCCCTTGGCTCAGAAATCTACGGCGAAACGACCCGCACGGCCAAGGGCTTGGGCATGCCTAGCCAGGCCGTACAGGCCCATGCGGCCCAGAGCTTTAAGGCCATTGAAGGCACCATTCGCACCTACACCACCTACACCATGAACGCCTTCAAAGACATGGCCACCGCCAATGTCGAAAAAGTCACCCTAGAGTTTGGCCTCAAGGTCGGCGGAGAGGCAGGAGTTCCCTACGTTACTAAAGGCACCGCAGAGAGCAATCTAAAAATCACGGTGCAGTGCTCGTTTGACCAAGAGACTCACCAATAACTTGGCAGCTAACAAGGAGACTCAGGGCTATGGGGGATAAAGCTTTGAGCGCATAAGCAAAGACAAAAATGTGGCCGATCATTGGTTAAAATGACAATTTCTGCCACCAGCTCATGGCCCAGAGATCGCAGCCCCTGGTTGGCAGGAGGAAAGTTTCCTCCTGCCGCCTAGACGTCTTAGCGCACCAGCACTGGCTTCTCAACCTGGTAGGTGGCGAGAATGCGCTCGGCCATCTGGGGCGGGGTCAGCCCCAGCGATGCCTTCGACTGGTCATGGGTAGCGTGGTCGACCAGCACATCGGGCACGCCGATGCGCAGCACCGAGGCGGGCACCTGGGCGTCTAAAATCGACTCGGCCACGGCGGAGCCGAAGCCGCCCATCAGACAGCCTTCTTCAAAGGTCACCACTTTGCCAATTTCCCGCACCAGGGGCAAAATCAGCTCCTCGTCGAGGGGTTTGGCGAAGCGGGCGTTGACCACAGTGGCCTCAAGGCCGTGCTCGCTGAGAATCTCGGCGGTCTGCATAGCTGGGTAGACCATGGAGCCGTAGCCTAGCAGCAGCAGATCGTCGCCCCGGCGCAGCACCTCGGCCTTGCCAATGGGTAGGGGTTCCCAGCCTTCTTCCATCAGTGGGGCACCGTAGCCGTTGCCTCGGGGGTAGCGCATGGCGATCGCCCCTTTCTTGTACTCTATCCCCGTCACAATCATGCGCTGTAGCTCGGCCTCGTCCTTGGGGGCCATCAGCACAATGTTGGGAAGGCAGCGCAGGTAGGCGATGTCGTAGAGCCCCTGGTGGGTCGGCCCGTCGGCCCCGACAATGCCCGCCCGGTCGAGGCAGAAGAACACCGGCAGCTTTTGAATGCAGACGTCGTGGACAATCTGGTCAAAGCCGCGCTGCAAGAAGGTGGAATAGATCGCCGCCACCGGGCGCATGCCCTCGCAGGCCAAACCCGCCGCCAGCGTGACGGCGTGCTGCTCGGCAATGCCCACGTCAATGTACTGCTTGGGCAGGGCCTGCTGGAGCTTGTCTAGCCCGGTGCCCGTGGCCATGGCGGCGGTGATGCCGACAATCTTGGGGTTGTTTTCGGCCAGCTTGATCAGGGTTTCGGCAAACACCTTGGAATAGCTGGGGGGCTTGGGCTTGGTGGAAGGAATCCCCTTGCCGGTGGAGAGATTAAAGGGCGACTGGGCGTGGTAGCCCACCTGGTCTTTTTCGGCGATCGCATAGCCCTTGCCCTTGGTGGTCACCACATGCACCAGCACCGGGCCGGTGTGCTTATGGGCCTCTTTGAAGGTAGCGATCAGCTCTTGTAGATTGTGGCCATCCACTGGCCCCATGTAGGTAAAGCCCAGTTCTTCAAACACAGCCCCCACCTTGGGCACCGCCAGCCGCTTCATGCCCTCTTTCACCCGGTCTAGCTCGGGGGAGAGCGATTCACCCACAAAGGGCAGGTGCTTAAACTGCTCCTCTAGGTTGTCGGTGAGAAACTGCACCGGCGGGCTGAGGCGTATTTTGTTGAGATAGCGCGGAATTGCCCCCACGTTGGGCGAGATCGACATTTCGTTGTCGTTGAGCACCACCAGCAGGTTGGTGTTGGGCAGGTGCCCGGCGTGGTTGATCGCCTCTAGGGCCATGCCGCCGGTCAGCGCGCCGTCGCCGATGATGGCCGCCACCTTGTAGCTGTCGCCGCTCAGGTCGCGGGCCAGGGCCATGCCCAGGGCCGACGAAATACTGGTGGAGGCGTGGCCCGCGCCAAAGTGATCAAACCTGCTTTCGCTGCGCTTGAGGTAGCCCGCGACGCCATCTTTTTGGCGCAGGGTGTGAAACTTGTGGTAGCGGCCGGTGATCAGCTTGTGGGGATAGGCCTGGTGGCCCACGTCCCAGGTGACTTTGTCGCGGTCGAGGTCAAGGGTTTGGTACAGCGCCAGGGTTAGCTCTACTACCCCCAGCCCTGGGCCTAGGTGCCCCCCGCTGGCCGCCACGGTCTCAAGGTGCTTTTCGCGAATCTGGCGGGCCACGTCTTCGAGCTGCCGAATGGTCAGACCGTGGAGTTGATTGGGGTGAGTTATGTCACTCAGGTGCATACTGCCTTAACCTCTGCGTCACGCTATGGAGTTTTTCCTGCTACTCTTCACTGTAGAAGATTCAACGATTAGAAACATTGGGGACGGTGGTACCGGCTACCCAATGCCAATCTAAGACTAACTCTGCTGAGTTAATTCTCTGTAATTAATTGACTAACAGTCTGTAACCACTGATTAAGCCTGTTAACTAAGCGATATAACCTTTAACGTTCTGTTATGGTTCATTTTTTTGCCTTTGCGACCCCTCGCCATTGCTCATCAATACCGTTTGCTCTGATTGCCGGGCTGGCGACTCCCCTGGTGCTGCTGGCGGCTCCCGGAGCGATCGCCAACGATTTTGAGGTCTGCACCAGCCGCCTGATCGAAGCGGGTATAGACGGCTCTGAGGCGGCTGGGGCCTGCGGAAAAGCCCTGCACCCTGCGGATCTATCGAGCTGCACCCTCGACGTTGTCGGCGTCGCCGATGTCGATGTTGAGCAAGCCCTGCTGGCCTGCCAGAGCGATCGCCGCCCCCAGGAGCTGGCCACCTGCGTTAGCGATATTCACCAGAGCCTTGAGATCGCCAGCTCCACAGTGGTGCTGAACAACTGCCGCCGCAGCGTTTTGCCCACGCGCTTTGCCGACTGCGTGGTGGGGGTAGCCACCGCCGCGACCCTGACCCCGGCGGAGTCAATGAGCCGCTGTAGTGCCGCTGGCTACCGCCCTGAGGATGTGGCCCCTACGTTTATTTTCTCTCGCTAGCCCAGCGTCTCTAGGCGTGTCTCTAGGCGTGTCTCTAGGGCGCTGATGTAGTCGGGCAGCTCTTCTTGGCCGACCTGGCAGGCGGTGCGGTCTACCGCCAGCAGGTTGTCGCCATAGATCACCTGGCCAATGGGGATGCTGCTGCCGCGATCGGGCTGCCAGTCGCGGCTGATGAATTTTTGGGTGCAGTCAACTACACCGCCCGCAAAAAAGTGGCCCAGGGTGGAGTAAACATCCTGCAAAACTAGGGGCACTGAGGGACGGTGCAACTGCCCACGGGAACTGGGACTGCGGGCTTTGTAGCGCTCTCTGGGAAACAGTCCGTAGAGGTTTTTGAGGGAGGCCGAAATCAGCGGCGCGCCCTTGAGCTGGGTGCGCTTAAAGGCGCTGACCGACAGGCAACAGTCGACCTCCTGAAGCAGCTTGGGTGCCCACATGGTCTTAAACCGCACCGGGCTGGGCGAGCGGTTGGGGTACTCTTGCAGTTCTAGCTCATCGGCGTTGAGCAGCTGCACCCCCTCGCTCAAGAGCTGGTGGACGCCGACCCTAGCCATGATGGTGTCGAAGGCCACCTTAGAGCAAACGCCTTCGACGATGAGAATTTCGGCCTTGGGGCTGTGCTGCCTGAGCGATCGTACCACCTCTCCTAGCACCGCCATGCTCACGGTGGCGGGCGGGCCTACCGGGTAGCCCAGATTGGGTTTGACCAAAATGCGGTGGGCATTTTGGGCGGCGACGGGCGGAATGTACTCGAAGCGATCGCTTGGGGTCGTTACCACCTGAGCTAAAACGGGCATGCGGTCTATCCCTAAGGGCTGTATCAAACAGGGCTGTATCAAACAGGGCTATATCAAACAGGACTCTAGCTCACAAACTGCATCACTATGATGCCGATGGCCCAGGCAAACAGCACCCAGGGAATTAGGCTCGTCATCGCTGGCTCTCCTTATATATTCTTTCGGCAATAAAAAATCTCTGGTTTTACTGTAGTAGGGTCATGGAGCCATTCCGAGGGCAGAAAACCGTACCGCCCCCTTCGCTAGGGGCTAGGTAGCGGCAAGGAGAAAACTCAGCTACGGGGTTTACTTCCCCCGCTTGTGTCGCGTATAGTAGTGGACTGTGGCTGTGACAAAAGGTCTTACGACTAGAGAAACCCAATGGCTAAGAAAAGCATGATTGCGCGGGAGCGCAAGCGGGAAAAAATTGTTGAGCAATACGCCAAGAAGCGCCAAGCGCTCTTGGAAGAGTTCAACAATGCTGAGAATCAGCAGGAACGGGTGGTAATTCACCGCAAAATCCAGCAGCTTCCCCGCAACAGCGCGCCGACTCGTCTGCACAATCGCTGCTGGATGACTGGGCGTCCCCGCGGCTACTACCGCGACTTTGGCCTGTGCCGCAACAAGCTGCGCGAAATGGCTCACCAGGGTCTGCTGCCCGGTGTCGTTAAGTCGAGCTGGTAAGTTAGTTCTTCAATATTTGAACTTCAAAGGCTCCTGCAAGAAGCCCTGGAAGTTCTCTATCTAAAGGGGCCTGAGCATTGTTCAGGCCCCTTTGTGGTGGGAATTTCTATTAAATTTCATAGTCCTCTACCCCCAAATCTCGGCCATTACTAGTATAAAACCGGGCAGCACCTCTTCTCCAGAGAGTTGCTCTGGCTGGCTCAGATACTCCGTAGGGCGATCCACGCGATAGATTTCCACTCGTTTTTCCTGGGGGTCAATCAGCCATCCCAGTCGCACCCCGCAATCGCGATATTCGGCCAGCTTGTGCTGAAGCGTAGCCAGTTTATCCGTTGCCGACCGCAGCTCAATCACAAAATCGGGGGCCAGGGGTAAAAAATTGGCTGGGTCTGGGGCCAGGGTTTCAATGCGGGCTTTTTCGACCCAAGCTACATCGGGCGAACGATCAGCCCCGTTGGGAAGAGAGAACCCGGTGGAAGAGTCAAGCACAATACCTAACTGAGCTTGACGATTCCACAGATTCAAGTTGGTGGTTAAGTCTGCATTGCGCTTACCAGATTCCCAGCCCGTAGGTGGCATGAGGATTAAATCTCCTGTGCTGCTGCGCTCAAGGCGAATGTCATGATTGACTTTGCACAGCTCATAGAACTGCTCGCGGGTGAGCTGTACCACCGGGTCGAGGGTTAGGGTCAGTGAAGTCATAGCCCTAGGATAATGGCTGAACTAATGGATGACTAATGGACGTCGCTGGCGGCATCTCTGCCATCTTGCAGCGAGCCCACGTGGTTGGCTTCGAGGGTGGTGGAGCGACCGCAGCAGCGGTCGATGCCTAGACTGTCAAAAAGCAGATCGCCCACAGCGTTGGCCACGGTAAACTCGCCGTAGAAACTCTCGGAAAAGTCAAAGGCCTGCATTTCGGTCAAAATAGCCATCACCAGACAGCCCACGTCGTTTTCGCCCTCCATGCGCTGGCGCACAAACACTTGGGAGGCGCGCTCGGCAATGGTGTGGTTGGCGGGCTCTGGTAGATATTCGGCATTTAGCCAGGTGAGCAACGCCGCCTTGAGCCACTGCCCTTCCTGTAGAGCATCGTCTGGGGGCGGTAGCACAATCGGGCTGAGGGGATCAGTCATCGTTGGGTTGAGGAAACCTAGGAAAACCTTCTGTACACTCAATACTACCGCCTTAGATTCCGACCCTCGGGTTGAAGTCGGTTGAGCGTAAAGAATCATCATCTGCCAGATCACCTTCCCTGTTCAACGAACTGCCGTGACTCCAACCAAGTACGACCTAGATGCCATTATTCGAGGTTACTCCCAGGGATATTTTCTGATGGCCGACGGCGAGGGCGACGACCTGGGCTGGTATTCGAGCCGCCAGCGCACGGTGATCCCGCTGGATGATCGCTTTCGCTACCCCAAATCGCTGCGGCGATCGCTCAACCAAAACCGCTTTCAAGTCGCCATTAACCAGGCTTTTGAGGAGGTGGTCAGCGGCTGTGCCGATCGCGATACCACCTGGATTTCGGCGGAACTCAAGCAGGTCTACACCGAGCTATATCGGGCGGGCATGGCCTACAGCTTTGAAACCTGGCAGGGCGATGAACTGGCGGGGGGGATCTTGGGCCTAGTGATCGGCGGGGCGTTTATTGGCGAGTCGATGTTCTTCCGCATTTCTGAAGGCTCAAAGGTAGCCATGGTAAAGCTGGTGGAGCACCTGCGCCAGCGCCACTTTGCCCTATTTGACGCCCAGATGATGAACCCGCATTTGGAGCGGTTTGGGGCTTACGTAATGGGCGATCGCGATTACAAAAGCCTGCTAAAGATTGCCCTCAAGCAAAACTGCCGATTCCTCTAGCCGATTAGCGTGCTCCGGCGACGGCAGGCAGCGTGGCTCGGCCCCATACCAGCGATCTCCTCACCGCCAAGCTGTTTGGCCAGCGCATTGCCGCCGTCGAGCGCTGGGGCAGGGTTCCGGTTGCGGCATAGGGGGGCGGTGTGAGGG
>QBMN01000260.1 GCA_003241845.1 Shackletoniella antarctica
ATCCTGCACCCACCCCGGCGGCTCCGGAATCTTCGCCCCCAGCCGCCCCAGCAGCAGCCAGGCCGCCAGGTGCACCGTAAATAAATAGATAATATTGCTGGCCATCACCGACACCAGGGCCAGCAGCTGCACCGCCTCTACATTGGCCTGGCCCAGCACCCCCACATCTAGCACCCCTAGGCCCACCAGGCGCTCTAGCCCCCAGTTCAGCATTTGGGTCACCTGGGTGGTCAGGTACACCCACAGGTCTTCGCCCACCAGCAGCGACGACAGCCACAGCCTAAAGAAAAAGCCCACCGTGCCCAGCAGCGATCCGACGGCGATCGACACATACCAACTGGCCCGCCGTACCCAAAAAAAGCCCAGCTGCACCCCCAGCAAGGCGTAGGGGATGAGAAACAGCAGGCTGCGGGGTGGCCCCATCAGCACCGAGAGCAGCAGCCCCGACACCAGCGCCGACATCCAGGCCGCCCGTGGCCCCCAGCGCAAATACACCAGCGCCATCGGCAGCGGAAACAGCATGCGTAAAATCGGCCCCGGCGGAAAGTAGGTATTCACCAGCCAGATCAGTGCTGCCGTGCTGGCCAAAAAGGCCGTTTCGACCATCGCCAGGGGGCCAGATTTTAGCTGATGAGACATATCGGGAGCCTCGGACTCGTCAGCGGCTCGGTACTCCAAATAGGTTTCTAGCTCGTCGAAGTCGCTTTCGGCGGCCTCAGCCGGGGGCACAAACTTAGCGCCCGTAGCGCCAGGGGCCGGGTCAGGGGGGTGACTCATGAATTACTAAACCAGCAGACGTTCGAGGGCATTAATGTCAGGAATTCGCATCATGTCTTTATCCCGCACAATTAGCCCTTTCTTCTCTAGCTTACTCAGTACTCGGGTCACCGTCTCACGGGCTAGGCCGCTGAGGCTGCTCAGCTCCCGATGGGGCAGGTTTGGAAGCTCAATGCCGCCAGCCCCCCGCTGCCCCTGGCCATCGGCCAAAAAGAGAATAATATCGGCCACCCGCGAGGTGCTGTCAGACTCGCGCAGCCGCAGCCGCCGGTTGACCTGCCTGAGCCGCCGCGCCATCAGCTGAGACAGGCGAATGCCCGCCAAGGGCTGGGTATTGAGCAGCTTGACAAAGTCACTGGCGGGCATGCTGCCGATCGCCGTGGGCACCAGCGTAATCACATCGGTAGAGCGGGGCACCTCTTCGAGGGGGGCCATCTCGCCAAACAGCTCGCCCTTGCCCAAAATGTTTAGGGTGACTTCTTTGCCGTCGAGGTTGTAAGTACGAATCTTTACCCAGCCGTCCAAAATAAAGTAGACCGAAGACCCCCAGTCGTTTTCGAGCAAAATCACCTGATTGGCCGGGTGACGCCGCGACACCACATGGCTGGTGGCTTCAGCTACAGCCTCCGCTGGCAAGTCCTGAAACAACAGCGCCGAGCGAATGAGTTTGAGATCGGCGTCAGGATCCCGAGGGTTGTAGCGAGCATCCATTCATCACTCCAATCATTAATTTTTTTGTTTAAGTTAGTGATATTAAAACGACCCAGCCCATCCTATCCCAGGGCGGGGTTAGAATGCTGGACTGGCGGCTACGGATGTAGCATGTAGAGTCCTTGCACTATATCACTGCCCCAACCGTAGACAGGCAGCTGCAAGCAGGGCCTAACCAGAGGACTCAACTGGTGCGCAACTGGCGGCTCAGCGGGCTGGCGCATCGCCCCTTAGCCCAGCTCTCGCCCCGCTGGCAGGCCGGGGTGATCGACGCAGGCGGAACCACCTCAAGGCTGGGGGGCAGCGCCAGGATGACGCCTCGCTCTGATGATTTTTAGAGCCGACTGACATACACTTTGGCAATCGCTGGGGAAAGGAAAGGGGTAGCCGTGCAGCAGGATGAACTGGAAGCTCTGGTAGCTGAAATTGACTCAACTCTGGGAGTAGCCTCGCCACGGCTGCCCTGGGTGATGTCGAATGACGCCAATCAGCGCCAGCTGCTGGCTCGGGCCAGACAGGCCCTGGCCGCAGCCAAGGTGGCCCAAGAGCTGCCCCTAGAACCGAGTGGCTTGCCCAACGACCCCACGGCCGCCGCCTCTAGCCAGGTGCTCAAGGCGCTGCTGCAAGAGATGCAGTACCTGCGCAGCCAGACCATGCAAATTCTCGACCCCCTGCGCAACGAGGTAGCCACCCTGCGGCAGCAGCGAGAGCTACTCCTACAAGAGGTGCAGCAGCTCCAGCAGCAGCGCGCCCAAATCGATCAGGGGGCCACCCTCCATCAGCTGCCGCCCAGTTGGGAGGCAGCGCTCCAGCAGATGGCCCACCAGATCGAGGCCAACTTGAGCGCCCAAGTCAATCAGTCAGTCCAGCGGCTAGAGTCGTCGACCGCCAACGCCTACGGGCTAGCCCAGGGCTCCCCTGAGTTCTCCCCTGAGTTCGCTGACGACGCTGCCCCTGGGCTAACTCCGGGCCAGCGCCTAGAGTTTCTCAAGCAGCTTCAGGCCCAGTCTGACCAGCTCATGCTGGGGCTTGATCAAACGCTGCGATCGGTGTTTGAGACCCTACAGCAGAGCATTTACAGCTATCAAAACTCCCTCAACCAGGGGCTAAATCAAATGCACACCCTGGGCCAGCAGGGCGAGCTGATGTTTAGCGCCCTAGTCAACCACCTGGGCCAGCAGATCAACCAAGAGACCCTGACCTACCTAGAGTCGGGCCAGCGGCGCGAGCTGCCCCAGCCTCGACCCGGAACATCGACCCCAGAAACCCAGACGGGTCAGAGCTTTGCCGCCGAAGGCAGCACCGGGCGATCGCCCGATCTGGAGGTCGATTTAGCTTTGGAGGCCCTAGACTTTGGCCTAGAGCTAGACGACGATGAAATTACCCTGCTGCAAATCGAGGACGACATCACTGACCTCCAGCTCGATGCCCCGCTGGATAGCCCCTTCGAGGGGCCGGAGGTCACCCCCCTTGACCTACAGTTGCTCAATAATCTAGACGCCGCCGACCCCGACCCGTCTCCGGCCGTGTCGCTGCCCGAGACCGGCGAGAGTGCCTTAAATACGACAGCCAATACGACAGCCAACACGACAGCCGCCGAAACCGAGGCCGGAGTAGACCCCGACTCAGATCTAGATGATCTGTACCAAAGTTTATTTGGCAATGGCGGTTTTTTTGGTGACTCTGCTGGGGCACCCCCTGACGCTGAAACCGCCGAGGCCGAGACTACTGATTCGGTAGATTCTTTTTTAGAGGTTGATCGCGCTGTCGATACCGTCCCCGCCGAGGCCCACCCCGATCGCTCCGATCAGCCTACTCTGATCGATGACCTACCCCACCCTGACGATCTGAACCTGCTCACCCAATCCACCGATAGAGTCGAGACTGACCCTGTCGATAGCGCCAGCGGCCTCGACGATATGTTTGGGGCCGGCACAGCCTACCAGCTAACTAGCCTGGGCAGCTCAGCCGTCGAGTTTGATATTCCAGATACCATTGAGTCGTTTGACGAGCTGCTGCCCGGTGGTTCCGGCGACGGCGGCAATCTAGAGCCTGGCGCTGAAGACGAAGACGATATGTTTGGCGGGTTTATGGCCGCCTCTCCGGAAGAAGACCTGCTCACCCAAGACAGCTTGCCATCCACCGGCACCTATGATCTGACGGTGGATGACACCATGGTCAACCAGCTTCAGGAAGATCTAGAGAGCCTAGAGCTAGACGCTGCCCTTGCAGAGCCAGGGCGATCGCCAGACCTGCCAGCCCCGCCGCTCGATCTAGCTGCTCCGGCTAGGGCTGAAATCGACCTTTTCTCCGACGACCCTTTCTCTGGACAAGAGCCAGGCCAACCCAGCTCAGCCTCCGACCCGACGGAATTGACCGAGGCATCATTTACTGACCTCTCAGACCGCTTTGGAGTCGGGAGGGATGATGAGCTTTCCCCAGAGTCGCCCCC
>QBMN01000261.1 GCA_003241845.1 Shackletoniella antarctica
TGCCCAGGTCGAGCGGGCCGGGGCGGCGGGGGGCGGGTACACGACTACCCCGGCCCGCTCGACCTGGGCATGGCCCTGGAACACGTACCAGGTGTTAAACCCGGCAATGTCGTCTTTGACATACTTAAGGGCAAAGCGAATGTGCCCGTTAAACGACCCCTGGGCGTTGGCAAAGGCGTAGCTGCTGAGCACCAGGGTGGTGCCCGGCGAGGCCTGCACTCGCTCGCTGGGGGCCAGCTGGCTGCTGTCGACCGGGCGGCGCTTAAACAGGGTGTTGGCCGTCACCCGCAGCACAAAGGCGTTGGGGTCTTGGCGCGGATACACCACCTCGTTGTCGAGGGTGACAAAGGCGTGGGGGGTAAACACAAACCAGGTGCTGAGGCCGTTGACAAAGTCTTGGGGATTGCGAATGGCGAACTTGATGTGGTTGTTAAAGTTGCCCTGGCTGTCGGAAAAGGCGTAGGAGTGCAGGTTGTAGGTTTGCCCTCGGGGTACCGCTACGGTTTCGCTGGGGTTGAGCAGGTTTGAGTCGAGGGGGCGGCGCTTGAGCAGGGTGCTAACGTTAGTCCACAGCACCGATATGCTCTCCTGGTCTTCTTGGGGGTAGACCACCACCCCGTCGGCCTCGACCTGGGCATCGCGGCTGGGCACAAACCAGGTGTTAAAGCCGTTGGGGGCGCGATCGCGCAGCGCCACCTTGATGTGGCCATTGAAACCGCCATTGATATCGGCGTAGGCGTAAGATTGCAGCGGGTAGGTGCTGCCGGCGGCGATCGCCACCTGTTCATTGGCGGCTAGCTGGGCTGGGGGTTCTGGTCTGAGCACAAACACCGTGGCCCGATTCACCCGTAAAACTTGATTCACCCTAAGTTCCCCACTCTTGCCACGGCCTATCATATAGCAATACTTTCTTATCCCCAGACATCCCCCCTAGGGATGGTCACAGAGCAGCGGCTTAGCGGTGAGGCCGTCCGTCAGACGTAGCCTCCTAGACTACCCCGGTTAAGGTAAGCGTTTGTACTAGCCAGGTCGATTAAATAAGCTAAAGACGTTACCCCTGACTGCTTGGAGTCAATGAGTTAACGTCCCCTGCTAAATGCGCTATTGGAGCAATTTGTCGAAGCCAGTGCACCGAGCGTCATGATGCGATCGCTGATGAAACGAATCTTTGCTCCCGACAAGTTAGATGCGTTATTTGGCCACGGATCATCACGGTTTTACGACCGACGCGCCCTGGGGCCTTGCCGGGGGAAATGAGCATAGCCCTGCTCTTAGACGCCACCTTCACCTGTCCCAACAACAACCGATGCTCACTCGTCCAAATGCTGACGACATAGAGGGCTGACGGCATAGAGGGCTGACGGCCTGTCGTTAGCGATCGCTGGGCTAGGCGCTGGTTGACTGAGGCTTTAGAGGATACAAAGCCGGTAGCTATGGGAAGCCTCGGGAATAGTTGGCCGGGTGATTCCTTAGCGTCTTACAAGCTCCTTTTTCTTGCGCTTACCCCGAGTGGGTGATGTGGATAGTAAGCACCTACCCATCTACCCATCTACCCATCTACCCATCTACACCCCTAAGCCAGCACCCCATTCAAGAAAATATCCGTCAAACACTCGGCCAGGTCTTTCATCGCCTGGGGCGAGGCGGCTTCGTCGCCGAGGGTGTCTTGGCTAAAGCCCGCCACGGTGAACATGCCTAAGAAGACTCTTGCCACCATGCGGGCGTTCATGGGGCGGTAGACGCCGCGATCCATGGCGGTTTGAAAGAATGCCTCAGCGACATCGATCATCTTGCCGATCACTTCGGTTTGAATTTGCTCGCGCAGCTCAGGGTGAAACTGCGCCTCCATGAAACACACCCGCATCAGGGCTGAGTTTTTCTGTAAATTCAGCATGCGCCGCTGCATCACCTGGCCGATCGCCTTGTAGCTGGCCATTTCACTCAGCTCTGTCAGCAGGTCGGTGAGAATTTCTACCCAGCCCTGGCTGGCCACCGCCACCAAGATTGCCTTTTTATTCTCAAAGTGGCGAAACAGGGTGCCCTCGGCCACCCCCGCCGCCTGGGCCAGCTCACGGGTCGTGGTGCCGCCATAGCCCCGTTTGGCAAAGAGCTTTAGGGCCGCCTGCAAGATCTTAGTCTCGGTATTAACTTCGACAGGGGCCGCTCTAAAAAAAGGCACCATCACAAAGACCCTCAAGCGGTGGGCACAAATCGGTTCCTGTGGCCCATTGTGCCTCCATATTTCTGGGGGCCGGGGCGAGGTTTACATAACCTCATAAAACCTGAGCTTGGGTGAGATTTATTTGGTTGCCTCTGCGTTTGCCAGGGTTTGTTTCACAATCTCGTCGCTGATTTTTCGCTGTAGGTCGGTATCGTCAGCTGAGCGCTCCAAAATGCTGTTGAAGGCGTTGATCGAGAGACCGTCAGCTGCAATCGCTTCTTCCATTTCTCCTTCGGTGCTCTGGCGAATGGCAATAATGCGGCTGACTACGGCGTCGAACTGCTTAGTTTCTTTTTTAGAAATCTTTGCTTTTGCGGCTACTTTGGCCATATCTTCGGGGGTTTCAGCAGGGCCATCGAGTTGGGTAGCGGCGATCGCATTAAACCGATCAATGGTCAGGCCTTCGTCTTCTACGGCCTTGGTCATTTCGCGCTCGGCCCCGAGGCGCAGGCTTTGCACCCCTTGGTAAACCTTGGCAAAGGTGGCGATTTCGTCAGGGGTTAGGGCCACCTCAGCGGCCACCTCAGCCTCAGCCTCAGCAGTTTGGGCCAGCAGCGGGCTAGCCCATGCCGTGGCCGGTGCTAACCAAGCCAGCACCATGAGCAGAGCAGCAACACAATATCTCACCATAGCGGGATCTCCTGATTACGCAAATTCTTGACTGGGGTTGTCTTCCCTAGGGTATTCCATCTAAATCAGCCTCCCGACCGCCAACCCGGCCCGTTGGGCCTGTTGCCATAAAACTCTGGACAAATATTTAGCTGGAACACTCTTAGACTAGTCCTTTGTTAGCACATCGGCATGGTGACGCAGATGGTCGGCCATAAAGGACGCTATAAAAAAGTAGCTGTGATCGTACCCCGGCTGCATGCGTAAAATTAAGGGCTGCCCCGCCGATTTGCAAGCCGCCTCAAACACCTCTGGCAGCAGCTGGTTTTGGGCAAGAAAGCTGTCGGCGCTGCCCTGGTCGATGAGGATGGTGCGTTGGCTCCCCTGAGCCGGTCTTTGACCATCGGGCTGGCTATGGTCTTTCACCAGTGCGGTGGCGTCATACTGCTGCCAAGCGGCAGTATCTGCCCCCAGATAGCCCGAAAACGCCTTCTTACCCCAGGGACACTGGGTAGGGGCAGCAATGGGCGCAAAGGCAGATATGGATTTGAACAGATCGGGATTGCGCAGCCCGCATACCAGCGCCCCGTGACCGCCCATGGAGTGGCCAAAGATGCCCATGCGATCGCGCCGCACCGAAAATTCCTGGGCAATCAGCTCTGGCAGCTCCTGCACCACATAGCTATACATGTTGTAGTGGGTGCTCCAGGGAGCTTGGGTCGCGTCCACGTAAAACCCCGCTCCGGTGCCAAAGTCCCAGGCATCCTCATCGGGAATGTCTGCGCCGCGAGGGCTGGTGTCGGGAGCCACCAGCATCAGCCCCTGTTCTGCTGCGTAGCGCTGTGCTCCAGCCTTAGCGGTGAAATTGTCTTCGGTGCAGGTCAGACCCGACAGATAAAAGAGCACCGGCACCGGGCCAGCCTGGGCCTGGGGCGGCACAAACACCGCAAACCGCATGTCGCCGTTGCAGGCATCTGACGGGTGGCTGTAGTAGCCGACGGTGCCACCAAAGCAGGCGTGCTGGTTGTGGGGGGTGAGAGGCATAGGTAGGGGGTGGATGGGTAGATGG
>QBMN01000262.1 GCA_003241845.1 Shackletoniella antarctica
GCACCAGCGGGCAGGGGGCCAGGGTGTGGGCAATCAGGCCTGCACTGGGGGGCTGGGCAGCAATGCGCACCGTCACGTCAAAGCCCTCTTCGATGGGGTCGATGCGGCGATCGTTTAGCACCAGCTCCACGTGCAGGTCGGGATACTGGGCCATAAACTCCACCACCAGGGGAGCCAGGTGCAGCGTGCCAAAGGTCATGGGCGCGTTGATCCGCAGGCTGCCGCGCGGCTCTTGGTGCAGGTAGCGCGTGGTGCCGTTGACCTCAACGGCCAGCTTCTCACCGCTGGGGATGGGGCCGCTGCGCGCGACCTCGACACCCTAAGCCTGACCGGCGGGGCTGCTGAGGCCGAGGTGCTGCTGTTTGACATGGCGGCCTAGGGTTTGCGGGGGCGGGGAAACTTTTTTCTGCCCCTTCAGAATGACCGCGAAACAAGCCAACCTAAAAGAGGAGAAACCAATGGCCGAACCCGTAATTGCCGACACCAAACCCGTAGTGATGGAGCTGGAGGCTGGGGATTATTTTTGGTGTACCTGCGGTCAGTCGAGCAACCAACCCTTCTGCAACGGTGCCCACGCTGGCACCGAGTTTACCCCGATGAAATTTGCCCTTGAGGGAAAAAAACAGGTGGCGCTGTGTGCCTGTAAACACACGGACAATGCGCCATTCTGCGACGGTGCCCACGCTAAGCTCTAGAAAGAGGCCCTAGAAATCTCCCTAGTAATTTTGCTTGAGCCGCCCGCGAGTGCGATCGCTCAGCCGATCAGACACAAGATCGCGGTCTTGGTCGCTGAGGCCGCTGATGCGCTGCTGAGCCTGATTGAGCTGATGATTGTCAGACAGACGATTGATCAGATCGGCCTCGTAGGAGCGCTGGCGGGGGCTGAGGCGAGATTTTCCTATGGTGGAGGTGCTCTGAGTAAACTCGTGCTTCTACCATAGACCGCTTAGCGGGTTGCAGCTAAGCGGTCTATGCGAAGCTTTACCGCCGCGCCGGATGCCGTTCCCTGAGAAAAGTCAAAGGAAACGGCATCTGGTGCCTAGACGCCGCTGTCTAGCGCTTCGGTGAGCTTGTCGAGATAGAGCACCATCAGGTTGCTCTGGTCGCCGGGCATGGTGCTGCGCACTTCTTCTTTAAGCAGGCGGTAGGCGACAACGCAGGCACTCTGGCGCTTAAACGAGCGAATGATATTTTGCATCCACACCAGGTAGTCTTCCATGAAGCCATCTTCGTCCTGGAGCAAAATGCCTTTAGAAACGTATTCCAGGGTAAATAGCATATCGCGCTGACACTGCTGGCCGTGCTCTTGCACCACCTGGCGATGGGGGGTTTGCATCAGTCGTCGCAGGGTGTTGAGCGCCAGGGTTTGGCCGTGGTCGCGCACGTAGTTGTAAAGGGATACCCGAGTCTGAAAGGCCTCCGTCATTTGGTCGAAGGGCCGCAGCTCGGCGTCGGTGAGGTAGCGCCCGTCGGCATTGCAGATTGAGGCGAGTAGAGCATTGTTCATAGCGGTTAAGGGCGCGATCGCGCGGCCTCGATGGGTGCTCTCCCAAGGTGCCCAGGCAGGTGGTTGTAGTTCTTGATACCGAAATATTTCTTTGTACTGAGGCGAGTGAGGCCTCAGACAGGCTTTGCTTTCAGGCTGGGAATTTTGGCCTGGGGATTTTGGCCTGGGAACTGCAGTCAATAGTGAAGGGCTAAGGGGTTTTTTGAGAAAGAAGATACCCACTGGTAGGGGCGCAGAGCCTGCGCCCTTAGGAGGCAGCAAAATCCTTGGGTATTTTCGTTGTCAGAATTGTCCTGAGTAGCTAGGAGGGTTATGCCCATGTTTCATCTATATTTTGGGGCATTTGATATTGCGCTCTATTTGGCGGGCATCTACGGCGCGATCGCCCTCTCCAAAGCCCTCTGCGACCAACTGGATGAGGCCCAGGCAGCGCAGAGCCTCACCACCCAAACCACCACGGCCCCCATGCAGGCGATCGCTCCCCACCTAATTGCCCCTGCCGCCAATCGCGAAGCGGTCAGCGTTAGGGTGTCGGTGAGCTAACTGTCGGTGAGCTAACTACAGCTTTATTTTCCCAGCATGGCAATCAGCTAGGGCACCAGGTGGTGGCTGATGGCAAAGCGCAGTAGCTCAGAGCGGTTGCTGGTTTCGGTTTTGCGCAGCAGACTGCTGACGTACTTCTCCACCGTGCGGGGGCTGAGAAACAGGCGATCGCCGATCTGAGAATTCGACAGCCCATCCGACAGCAGCGCCAGCACATCCTGCTCGCGGGTGGTAAAGTCAGCCGCCAGCTCTGACGGGTCAGGCACCCAGGGGGTGATATCGGGAGAGGCATCACTCGTTTGCAGCGCCCGCTGCTGGGCCGTGCTCAGGGCCACCTGCTGAATCCACGCCGACTGGATGAGCTGCGATCGCTCCAGCAAATTTCGCACGATCGCGCCCACTTCCGCCAGTTCGACCGGCTTAGATAGATATAGGTCGCAGCCCATCTGATAGCCGCGAATGCGGTCTTGGGTTTCGTTGTGGGCGGTGAGAAAAATCACCGGCAGCAGCCGAAACGCCGGCAGCTGCCGCACCTTTTGCACCAGGCTATAGCCGTCTAGACCCGGCATGCCCACGTCGGTAATAATCAGCTGAGGCTGGTGGCTAAACACCTGCTGTAGGGCCATTTCGCCATGGCTCGCCATCAGCATTGAGTAGCCCTCCAGCTCCAAATAGTCGCCCAGCAACAGGCGAGTGCCTTCGTCGTCGTCGGCAATGAGAATGGTGAGCGGCATGGCGTTCTACCAGAGTAAAGCTGTGGGCGGGCAAGCGATCATGACCTACACCCATGATTGGGCCAGCGATTAGGTCGATCTTGCCTTCTTAGACTAAACGAGAAACTAGGGGCTGGGTTTATTTGTTGCCGAAGTTAAACCCTGTCAGAGCAATTACTCCGGCAGGGTTTACAACTCTTGATTCTTTTTCATGCTTAGGGGGGTTACCCGAGGCGGTAGCCAAAGCCGCGAACGGTTTTGAGGTAGTGGGGGCGGCTGGGGTCAATCTCCAGCTTTTCGCGAATCCAGCGGATGTGTACATCTACGGTTTTGTTGTCGCCCATAAAGTCGTGGCCCCACACCTGATCGATGATCTGGTCGCGCGACCACACCCGCCGGGGCTGGCTCATAAACATCTCTAGAATGCGAAACTCCTTAGGCGAGAGGTTAATCTCTTCACCCTTGAGATAGACCCGGCATTCTTGAGGATGCAGGTTAATGTCTTCAAACTGAAGAATATTCTCCTTTTCGACCTTGCTCTTGCCCTGCTGACGACGCAGCAGCGCTCGACACCGCGCCACCAGCTCGCGCATGCCAAAGGGCTTAGTCAGGTAGTCATCAGCGCCAATTTCTAGACCCACTACTCGGTCGGTCTCAGTGCCCTTGGCGCTCAGCACCAAAATCGGGACGTCAATGCCCTGGTGGCGCAGCAGACGGCAGAGGTCTAGGCCATTCATGCCGGGCAGCATCAGGTCGAGCACCACCAGGTTAATCTCTGGGCGGTTGGTGCGGCTCGACACCGAGGTGCCGCCCAGCATGTCGAGAGCGGTCAACCCATCCTCGGCAATGAGAATGTCAAACCCCTCTTCGGCCAGCCCCAGGGCCACCGTTTCTCTAATTAGCTCTTCGTCTTCGACCACTAGCACGCGGCCTAGGCCAACCCGCAGATTGGGCTGGGTCTGGGGTGAAAACTCTAAAGAATCCATAGGAAACGATTAAAGATTGTTCATAACAATCATATCAGCCCCTAAGGGCAGATAATTATCATAAAAGTTCTCAGACGTTGCAGGCAGCCCGAGAACCCCCACTTTGGGCATAAGCGGTCAAGAGCCCCTGACTAA
>QBMN01000263.1 GCA_003241845.1 Shackletoniella antarctica
ACCTGTGCGCCCCAACCTGTGCGCCCCAACCTGTGCGCCCCAACCTGTGCGCCCCTACCGCCGCCGACCCTTCCCCCGCTTGGCAGATTTACCCCGCTTTTTCTTTGTCGACGACGACACCCAGTCAGTCACGTAGTGGCTCAGGGCACCGAGTTCTAAACCCACCACCAGGGCCAGCCACCAGGGCCAGTAGGTGACCAAGGCCCAGCCTAGGCCGTCTACCAGTTCGCCCCAGGTGAGCGCCGTGCGCTGAGCGCCGTTGAGCCAATCGATAATTACGATGCCGCCCAGGCTCAGCCACAGCGATAGGTACAGCACCCGCACCACGGTGCCGATGATCGGCCCGTGGGACCACTGCGATCGATGGCGCATACTGCCCCGGTAGGGCAGCCAAATCCACCGCAGCCAGCCCCAGCGCTTGTACTGCACCGAATGAATGTCGAGGTCGGGGCCGAGCATCCAGCCCCCCAGCAAAAACCCCAGGCAGACTATCGCTGTGAGCCAGCCGCTGAGGGTGACGCGAAAGGCGGTTAAAACCACCAGGGGCAAGGCCCAGAGGGTGATGCGATCGTGGGTGCGGCCTGAAGACATAGCACAGATGTATCAAGATTTAGGCAGCTTGGCAAGGTGTTACGACAATTCTCACTCGCATGAAATGTAGGCCAGTGGGTCAATTGGGGGGATGTGATTCGGATTTGCTACCAAAAGATCCGGGCGTCCCTAGCAGCCTGTCGGAGAAACCCAGTCAGTCGCGATGAGACCGTGCAATCGCCTCAGGTTGAAGGCAAGGCAGACCAGAGACCACTCCCCTTGAACGTTTTGCAAGCCTCGTAGGGAGAACTGACGAAATCCAATCGTCTCCTTGATGATGCCAATCACCGGTTCAACGGTACATTTTCGTAACCGATAGAGTGCCTGACCGTCATCCGTCTTGAGTTTATAGGCCATCTTAAGTTTCGGAGCAGCATCTGGGGCAGGCGGATCTCCTAATTCCTCCAACTAAGCGTTCCAGCTGCGGTGATGAGATTGGCGACCGGTGGCCATGTAGGGCTCAATCCCTCGGCCCTGGAGACCCTCAATATTAGTGGTACTGAAGTAACCGTTGTCTAAGGCGGCCCGCTTCGGTTGACCCAAGCGAGGGTCGATGGCATCGACGGTTGGCAGCGCATCGAGCTGGTCGTTGGGACAGCAAAAATAAATTCGGAACGAGTTTAGGGCGTTCTAGCCGATCAATGTCCATCAATGGAGGTTGATCTAAACGAGTCATCAAGGGTTTCAGCCCCTAGATTTTTTGAATTTACAATTGCTGTCGTTGGGATGGTTAGACAGACTAGTGGCCACCACCACCAGGCTCTGATGACTCACCACAATTTGGGCATTGTAATGTTGGTCGAAGCCTGAGTCGCGAGCATTTTTCATGATCCGCGATTCGGGGTCAGTGAAGTTGTACGGGTCGTTGTCTCGGATCGCTAAAAAGGGGGCTTAGGCACCGGTCCACTGGGTTTTCGTCCGCTCTGTTGTTGGCGGGCGGCGCGCTCCGCCATCTGGGCCTCATACCCGGCTTGTTCGAGCTGATAGCGTTCCTCGGCTCTGGCTTGCAGCACGGTCTCGGCTTGGGCTAAGTGCTCCGGCGGTAGGCACTCTCGTATACTGACGGTCTGATCCAGGGTCGCTTCATAGTCAACGGTCTTAAATTTTCGAGGCATGGGGGCGATGATCAATGGCCTACCTTATTATGGCCAACACAGAGATTACTCCGACAAGCTGCTAGGGGAGATTTTCAACCCACAGAACTGATTTCACCGGGCGCTGCACCCGTTCGCCATTGGCATTGAGGCGACCGTAGTGGGTGGTACCGCCGTAAATCAGCGTTGAGGAGCTGCCGCCGTCGAGGTTGAGGGCTTGAATAACGCCGCGATCGCGCATCAGCTCCGCCACTTCCCCCATAGTCATACCGCTGGGCGACACCCCCGGCACCTGGGCCACCATCACTAGCACCACAATGCCGTCAGCCGTCAGCCCCACCGCCGATCGCGCATTGGCCGACTGACTCCCCAGGGCATCGCGCCCAGCGGCGCGGTCAACAAAGCCTTCTTCGACCGAAGTATCCTGCGGCAGCAGCTGAGGGCCTGCGCCCACCGCATCGACCAGGGCGCAGCCCGCTGGCACAGGCGCTTGATAAAGCGCGATGGCGTAGCTGGGGGTGCCGCCGCAGTCATAGCGGCGAAATTCTGAGCGATTGAGAATGCGATCCATGTAGGTAGCCAGGTCTGGGTTGCCCACCAGCCGCTGGTTTTGGCCGGGGTCGGCCACCAGCGCCCCATCCTGCACCACATAGGAGGTGGTGAGGCCATTGTTAGGGTCAAAGAAGCCCGCGTTAACAGCGGCGGCAACGCACCCTTCTCCGTCGCACACCTGGGGGGCAATTCGGTCTACTAGGGCCAGTTCATCCACCACTGCCACCCGCACCGGGTAGCGCACCGGGTCGGCGATCGTCACCACATGCACTGTGGCAGTGGGCAGGGCGATGGTTTCGTAGCGGGGCGGCACCACAGATGCTGCCGTCAGGGCATGAGTTTTCTCTCCAGCAGCGTCGGCCTCGGTGGGGATGGGGGCACAGCCCAGCAGCCCCAGGGCTGCAACTAGGCCAAGGGCTAGGGATAGCAGGGGGTTAGAACGCATAGGGCCAGCAGCACTAACAGGGGGTTGCGTTCAGCAGTATAGCGGCTGGGTCAGGGCCTTGGCCGCTTCGCCATCGCGACATGAAGCAGAGTGATGGGCATACTGGAACCAGTTTGCGTGACCGATGACCTAGCGAATTGGGTGACGGGCCATGGCGGTTCCTACTGTAACAACCGATGCGGCTCAGCCGATGGGGTACCCCTCGGTGTCAGTGATTGTGCCGATCTATAACGGTGAGGCCGAGGTAAACGGGCTGGTAGAGCGGCTGCTGGGCCAGACCTATCCCGCCGATCGCGTTGAGTTTTTACTGGTGGATAATGGCAGCGGCGATCGCACCCCCGATCTCCTGCAAACCGCCGCCGAATTTGCGGTCTCCCAAGGTATTCAACTGCTTGCCCTCACCTACAGCGATATCCAAAGCTCCTACGCCGCCCGCAACGTTGGCATCGCCGCCGCCACCGGAGACATTCTCGCCTTTACCGATGCCGACTGCCAGCCCGAGCCGGGGTGGCTAGCCGCCCTGGTGCAGCCCTTTCTAGACAATTCTGTAGGGCTGGTCGCTGGGGAAATTAAGGCCCTGCCCAGCCAAAACTGGCTAGAGCGCTACGCCGATCTCCAGGGCACCCTCTCCCAGCAAAACACCCTCAACCACTCGTTCTTGCCCTACGGCCAGACGGCAAACCTGGCGGTGCGGGCCAAAATTTTGGGTACAGTTGGGTGCTTTCGTTCCCATTTGACCACCGGCGGGGATGCCGACCTGTGCTGGCGCATTCAGCAGAGCACCGATTGGCAGCTCGTCCACGCCGTCGATGCCGTGGTCTACCACCGCCACCGCGACACGCTGAAGGGTCTGCGGAGCCAGTGGCACCGCTACGGCTGCTCAAACCGTTATCTCCACGACCTGCAAGGCGTCGAGCTGATGCGCCCCCTCACCGCCAAAGAGACCCGCTATCGTCTGCTGCGCTGGGGGTTAAAAGAACTGCCCCAGGCCACCACTAAGCTGATGACTGGAAGAGGCACCCCGCTAGATTTAGCCATTACCCCTTTAGATCTGTGGTGCTTCCACGCCCGCAGCCAGGGGCAGGCCCAGGCCAAGCTGCCCGAGGCCGCCCGCACCATCGCCCATCTGGGGGAACCCATCTAATGCGAATCTTGATGATTTCGGCCACTTTCCCCTACCCACCCAC